>DVEE01000233.1 GCA_015295885.1 Leptolyngbyaceae cyanobacterium M65_K2018_010 | reverse complement strand
CCGCCACCGAGGCGACCGCTGGGGTCTCTCCCTGGTGAAAGCGGGCCAAATCCCGGAGGGTAATGTCCAGATGGTCGCCATCGTTGATACCGGGACAAACCACCACCTGAGCGTGGATCTGCAATCGCTGGGCCTGAAACCAGGCCAATTGCTCGAGGATTTGCCCGGCTCTGGGGTTTTTCAGCAACCGCGATCGCACCTCGGGTTCCGTTGCATGCACCGAGACGTAGAGGGGCGATAACCGCAGGTGGGCAATGCGATCCCACTCCTGAGGGAGTAAATTGGTCAGGGTCAGGTAACTGCCGTACAGGAAACTGAGGCGATAGTCATCGTCTTTAAGATAAAGCGAGGTCCGCTTACCGACGGGCTGTTGGTCAATAAAGCAAAAGGGGCAGGCATTGTTACACTGCATCAGCCCATCAAACAGAGCCGTCTCAAACTCAAGCCCCAGATCCTCATCAATCTCTTTCTCGATATCAACGCGGTGGGATTTACCCTGACCATCCACCACCTCCAGGGTGAGTTCCTCATCGGCACAGAGAAAGCGGTAATCAATCAGGTCCCGAGGGCGCTGGCCATTAATGGCGACCAGGGCATCGCCGGGCTCAAAACCAACCTCAGCGGCAATCGAGCCAGGCGCCACAGCAGTAATTCGAGCCGGACGAATCGCAACAACCGTCATGGCGGGCAAGCCCCACAGAGAACAACCTATGTTCTCCTATCTTAAAGGTTGGCCATTTTGCCTGTGGCCAGGGCCCATAGAATGGCCACCCCAAAAGCCAGTCGATACCAGACAAACACCCAGGTGCTGTGCTGTTTGAGGAAGCGAATCAGCCAAAAAATAGCCAGATAGGAGGACACCACCGCCGCCATTAACCCGCCGATCAGGGGAACCAGGCCAACGCTGCCCAACCCTTCGTCCAGGAGGCCCTTCAGCTCTACCACCCCGGCCAGGGTAATGGCAGGAATTCCAAGCAAAAACGAAAATCGGGCCGCGGTGGATCGCTCCAACCCCATGAATAAACCAGCGGTCAAGGTTGACCCCGAGCGCGAAACCCCCGGAACCAGAGCTAGGGCCTGGGCAAAGCCCATCATCACCCCGTCCTTCAAGGTCAACCGATCAAAAGTACGCTGGCGACGGCCTACTAGCTCAGCCACCGCCAACAAAAAAGCCATCGCGATAGAGACGACGGCAATGGTGGAGCTATGGCGCAAGGGCGAGTTGTCAAAGTCTGGGATAAAGGCCTTGATCAGTAGACCACAGACCACGATCGGCAGCGTGCCCAAGAGAATCCCTAACCCCAGGCGGAAATCAGGGGAAGCATACTTGCCATGGCGCATAGCCCGGTACATACCGCCGCTCACCTGCACCAGGTCATCCCAGAAATACCAGAGAATCGCGGCAATACTACCCAACTGAATCACGGCGGTAAAGGCCACACCGGGATCCCCCCAGCCTAAAACGACGGGCACCACTTTCACATGGGCGGTACTGCTAATGGGCAAAAATTCCGTCAGCCCCTGCACAATGCCAATTACGATTGCCTGCCATAGGCTGATATCGTTCATAATCCCGCTAGCCGCCGTAACTTCACCAATTTGAGCCAAGGGATAAGCCAGGTCAGTAGTCAAAATATCCATTTCAGTCACGTTAACGTTTTATTCTAGGCCGCCCACCCAGGCGGGGGCCAGCCCAGGACTCACCATCCCGAAGGAGCGGGTTGATGGGAAACTAAGGGATCCATGGACGGCGGCAGGGCCCCCCATCCACCCCGGAGCCGGTTTGCCCCTAGCTAGTCCTTGACTTTCAACACTCCCAACTCCTTAAAATAAGTACATCAAGAATTTTCCCGATTCGGTTACCCAGTTCAGAGCCCTGGTTGGCATTGTAGGGGGTTTACAGGTTAGGTTCGAGGAAACTCTACGGGCTTTGTCCAGACTTAACGGAGGGATGACCCAAGGGTAAATGTTACAGCAAGGTTAAGGTTACTCAGGGTACCTCGGGTTACCCATGCCCCCTGGGGGGATATCGTGTTACAAATAATTAAGTCGCCTCTAGGATTCCCATTGAGTTTTTCCTCCCATCCCCTACCCAGCAAAAGCCTTATCCTGCGGCTGCATTCTGCTCAGGCTTGGGTGAACCGTTCTCAGCTCCAGATTCAGGTGTTTCTGGCCGCCCTAGGTTTGGTCATTCTGCCTGTTTTTGTGCAGGCCCCCCTAGTGCGCTCCTGGCCCTGGCTCAGTCTGGCCCTGACTCCGCTATGGTTGGGTTTAGGCCTCTACTTAATGAGACATCCCAAGGGGCTGGTTTGGGGCGACTTAGTTTTAGGTTTTGGCTGGATTTGGTTGACCGGATCCCTATATTGGGGTTGGTTTCGTTGGGAGCCGGTGGTCCATTTGCCCATCGAAGCCCTAGGCTTGCCCATTACGGTGCTGTGTCTTTATTACGGCTGTGGCCGCGTCGGCAGTTACTTCTTTTTGGGCTCTTTGCTGGGCACCGCGGTGACGGACTTGTACATTAACTGGATGGATCTATTTCCCAGTTGGCGACAGGTGATGCAGGTAGAACCAGCGCTGGCCCCGGTGGTTTTGCGCAGCGTCACCAGCACCTTGACCACCGATGTGGCCGCTTGCCGGGCCCTGGTGCTGGTGCTATTTCTCCTAGTAGCCACGGCGGTTGCCCTCTCAACCTCCCGCCAACTTGCCTGGTGGGCCTTTGGTGGAGCTGTGTTGAGCACCCTGATTGTAGACGGGTTATTTTTTATCACGGCTATTCTGGCCTAGCTTCCCCATGGGTGGCCTGGGGTGACCCTGTCGGGGCTGGGGGAACCTTCAGCAACCGCCTGGCAACCGCAAACTCGCCTAGATTCAGGTCCCTTCAGAGAGTTTTTGTCCCCGATTAAATATTTGTCTAACTGGCCCAGCCCTGGGTCCGTGGGCCCCAGGGTTGCTGCCATAATGGGGGCCATAGGGGGCTTCTACATTTAAACCTAACTAATTTTCGATCCGTTCCAGGGCGGCTGGCTAGGAAGCGCCCTGGGTGCAATCGGCCTGGCCAAGTTGGCCGGGAAACCCGGCATCCTGTGGGCCAGTTCCCTAGGTCTCCCAGGGCCCCGACCGGCCCTTATCCCTATCCTCCCGAACTCGCCGTGATCTCTTCCCCCTCTAGCCCATTTCTCACCCTCAAGACTGCAGCGGGCGATCGTCACCTACCCCTGGCCAATACCCACTGCTGGACCGTTGGCCGCGGAGATGACAATAATCTGGTCTTGCCCGATCGCTGGATCTCGCGTAACCACGCGATGTTCCAGGGCATGGAAAACGGTGAGATGTATTTGATTGACCTGGGTAGTCGTAACGGCACCTTTGTCAATGGACGCCGGGTCAGCGTACCCGTCATTCTTCAAGATGGCGATCGGATCACCTTTGGGCAGACGGAAATTCTCTTTCTTCATCCCGCTAGCGCGGCCCAGGCGGGTCGGGGGGCGATCCAGGCCACGGTTCCCCCCGACCAGGAATTTACCGCTACGGCCATGCTGCATCTACGCCGCCTGATTACTGTCCTGGTGGTCGATATTCGGGACTTCACCGTCATGACCCGACAAATTGATGAAAGGCTGCTGTCCGAAGCCATTGGCACCTGGTTTCGCCGGGCCGGTGAAATCATGAGCCAATACAGCAGTGGGGTCGATAAATATATTGGCGATGCGGTGATGGCGGTATGGGTGCATGGGGCCGAAGGGGCTTCCGGTCCAGAGATGTTGAGAATTCTGCAGGCGGTTCGGGCCCTGGCCGAAATGACCGGTCAGTTGCACGAACAGTTTCCCCTCCCCTTTCCCCTCCGCATTGGCGCCGGTTTGAACACGGGCCAGGCCATGGTGGGGAATAACGGCACCGGCGATCGCCCCGACTACACGGCCCTGGGCGATACCGTCAATGCCGCCTTTCGGCTAGAGTCCTCCACTAAGCAACTGGGCGTAGACCTGGCCCTGGGCGAAACCACCTACGAGCAAATTCAGGCCCTAGGAGCCCAGGAGCAGCTCTTTAAACGCCACACCGTGACCTTGAAGGGCTATGACACTCCCATGACCACCTATGCCAGCAGCTTTGGCGACCTGAACCAATTCCTAAGGGACTGCCAGGCCTAGCCTCAGTAGGTGGGTACAATTCAATAGAAGATGCCGGTGGGGTGGAAGGGGTGCCCCCCTGCCTGGGGGCTAGTCGAGCCCAGGAACGGGCCATGCTGGACTCGAACCAGCGACCGACCGCTTAGAAGGCGGTTGCTCTATCCGCTGAGCTAATGGCCCCAACCTACTTCACTATTTTAAGCAGAGAGCAGACCCAGCCAGCAAAGGACTTAAGCCTAGAAGGCCGGTACAGCAACCCAATTTCTCGATCCCCATGGACCTCATGGTCTGAACACGGCGACTTGGAAACCGGTTTGCTAGGCCTACTGTACCGATGCTCTGGGGTAGGCTAATACTAATGCCAACCTAGGAATCCCGGATGAAGGTGCCGCTATCCCTGGCGGGGCCGTTACAATAAATCAATTTCCCCAGTTTATTCACTCCGTTACGATTGCCCCCTTACCAATAATTCCAGGGCAGTGCCCGTAGGCCCTTCATCCTAGCCATGGGAGGCGGCTATCCACCGTTCCCAGCCTTGCCTGCGGTTACTGCAGGTCTTTAACCTCAGCCAGACGTTAGCCGGCCAGCAAAATGTTCATCCTCAAACGGGAGGATGTGGACATCAAAACGATGCCACATCCTGGTAAAGATCAGCCCATACCCATCTTGTCCTACCAGGGGCAAACCTTTCGGCTGTTAAGCATCTTTTCGGCAGCCCAGGAGGAGGAGGCTAGAGCCCTGTGGCGAGATCTGACGGATAATCGCGGTAAGGCCTGCGTTTTACTGGAAGAGCCCGAACGGTTTAGCATTTGGGGCAAAGTTCGGCTTGATCAAGTCGAAGACACAAAAGGCAAGGTCGGGCCTAACCGCCCCCTAGCCCAGGAGAGCCACATCAAGGCCTGCCTGCTGTTGTTGCAAGTGCTGTATATGGATGTGGAAGACCTGTTGGGGCCCAAGCAGGCCCGGCAGTTCGAGAGTGACATGAGCGGGGTCTTTAAGGCCTGGCAATTTCCCCAAACCCATAGCCCCCAAGCCCTGAAGACCTTGCTGACCATCGACCCGCTGGCTATGCCCCAACTTCCCCCCTGGGAAGAACATCATCTGCATCGTCTGCTGGAAGCGACCCATCGCATTGGTAAGGACTACTTTGGCAATGCCGACTTTGCGGCCCGGGCCCTAGAGGCCCTGGAAGATTTACCCAGTGATGAGCAACGAGATTTTCGGGCCTGGTTGCAAAAATCTCCCACCGGCAAAGCCTGGCTGTAGCCCCAGCCAGCTTTTGCCTCGGCCCAGGGGGCCGAGGGCTAGAGTCAGGCCATCCAAAGGTTAAGAATTATTGCTTTAACCCCCCTGAGGTCGGAATTCGCCCTAGGAGCAGGCACAACTGGGCCCTGAATCGTTACAATTCAGCGGTTGTAGGCTGCTGGATTTGTCCTCAGCCTAGGGCAACCGCGATCGCGGTCAGCCCAGTCCCTTTTCGGCGGCAGGAGTATTGCCTTGACCAAATCACCGACCCCTTCTTCCCAATCCTCCACCACCCCCTTACTCTTTGGGGCCGGGGTCGGCTGGGGAGTATTGACCCTGCTGTTTTTCCTGCTGTTTAGTGCCCCCAGTGCCGACAGTACCCAACCCGCCTGGTTTCTAGTCGGCATCAACCTACTCGAAATTGGCGCCTTTTTCTTTGCCTCGGTGCTGTGTTTCCGCAATTGGCGCAGCAGTCAGATCGTCAGCGGTCGTAACGTTTGGTTTTGGATTGGCCTGGGATTGCTGATGTACACCATCGGCAACGTGCTCTTTTTCATTTGGGGAACAGTCTGGGGGCTGGATCCCAGCGTGTCCCTGGGTGACTTTTTCTATATCTTGAGCTACGTCTTTTTGATCGTGGGCATGTTCAATGCCGTGTTACCCCGACGGCTTAACCTGGAGGCTTCCCAATGGCTGATTATTGCCGGCATTGGCCTGGGTGGGGTATTACTGGCTCTGTTTGTGAAGTTGCGGGCGGTGGAGGCCGCCTGGGTGCCCCCAGCCCTGGCGGCTAGTTCAGCGCCGATCAGCGCCGAGCTGATGGCCCAAACCCCTGCCAACGACCTGGTTCAGCCCACTTCAGAGATTTTGGCGGGCGCCAGGACAGCCCCTGACTGGGTTTTGCGCCTTGACCAGCAACTGGAACCCTTAGAGGGCATCGTGGGCCTGCTGTACCTGATTGGCGACATCATTTTGCTGATTATTGCCGGCACTCTACTGGTCGCCTTTTGGGGAGGGCGGTTCTCCCAATCCTGGAAACTGATCGCCATTGCCGCCTTTTGCCTTTACATCGCCGATATGTTTTTTGCCTACGCCGTGAATACGGGGACCTATGTGGAGGGCAGTCTGTGGGAGGTTTTTTGGACCCTATCCGCCGTTTTCTTCTGGCTAGGGGCGGTGGTGGAATATGGGGTTTCTGTAAATTCCCGCCGGGGTTCTCGCCGACGAAGGGGGTAGGTCGTCTTAAGATATAAGATGGCATTGTTGCGAGACCCGTTTATGGCACCCAAAAAGCTCACTGAAGCCGATAAAAAAGCTATCTTGGGGCTGTACCGCCAACCCGAGGAAACCACCTCGACCCTGGCCGAGCGATACGGAGTGAGCAACAGCACCATTAGTCGGCTGCTCAAGGCGAGTTTACCTGAGGCCGAGTATAGTGCCCTGATCCAACAAAAGCGCCTTTCTAGTGATCGGGGCAGTGCCCCTACCCAGGCCGGTGCCACCTCCCCAGAGGAGCCCACCAAGGCCTCCCAGGACAGCTTTAAAACTCCCATTCTAAAGCTGCGAGGCACCCCTACCCCCGCGGCCACCCCCGCTTCACCGACCCCGGCGGAGACCTCACCGACGGCGGGCAAAACCCCATCCACACCAACGCGGCGAGTGCGATCGCGCAGTCAAGCGAAGGACGAGACCACGGCAGACCGGCAACTGTCCTTGACCACAGCCGGTACCGAGGCGGAGCTCTTAACCGAGGCGATGCCCCTGGCCGAACCCGACTTTGCCCCCGAAGAACTCGAGTCCGACTTGGCGGCAGCCTGGGAGGATGACGACTCGCCCCTGGGGGATGACTACGAGGATGACGAGGACGAGGACGAAGAGGATGACGAAGCCTGGGATGGAGAAGCCCCAACCCTAGCCCCCCAGCTCGAGGCCTTAGAGATTTATCCCTTGACCGCTGAGGATCTGCCTTCCCTGTGCTATCTGGTGGTCGAGCGCACCTCCTCGGAATTGGTGGCGCTGCCCCTGCGCACCTTCGCTAGCCTAGGTCAAATTCCCGAAGCAGAGGGGGAATCTCGCACCCTGCCAGTATTTGATAATCATCGGGTGGCCCGGCGCTTCTCCCGGCGTAACCAGCGGGTGATCAAGGTGCCCGATGGGGCGTTGCTGCAAACCACCCGGCCCTACCTACAAGCCAAGGGGATCACCCGCCTGCTCATTGATGGCCAGGTGTTTGCCCTGGAAGAACCGGTGGAAACCTCTGCCCCCTAGGCCCAACCGCTCGTTGAGCGTTGCCTGGGCCGGGCCGTCTACCGGCATGCCTGGGAATTCCTAGGCGACCCTTGTGTTTTCCTTAGATTTAAGCCATACACTGGGCAGTGAATCCCCCCATGGCCTGAGATTATGGATCTATTGCTTCATCTGGCGATTGGCATCGGCCTCAGTGCCGCCGCCGGCTTCAGAATTTTAGTGCCCTTTTTAGTAGCGGGCATTGCCGCCCATCAGGGCTACTTAACCCTTTCCCCGGGCATGGCCTGGATGGGAACAACCCCGGCCCTCATAGCCCTGGCGGTGGCCACCGCCCTGGAGGTACTGGTTTACTTTATTCCGGTGGTGGATAACTTGATGGATGCGGTGGAATTACCCGCGGCGGCCATTGCCGGCACGGTCTTGACCGCGGCCGTAGTAGGCGGGGATATGAATCCCTTTTTACAGTGGAGCCTGGCGCTGATCGCCGGGGGCACCGTAGCCAGCAGCACCCAGGCCTTCACCGGGCTGGCTCGCTTGGCCTCAACGGCGGCGGCGGGCCCGGTGGGTAACGTGGCCGTTTCAGGCACCGAACTGGCGAGTTCAACCATTTTGTCTGTGCTGGCGATCGCCGTCCCCCTTCTGGTGTTGGTGATTGTGATTATTCTGTTGGTGATGGTCTTTCGCCGCCGCCGCAAGGGACGTCGCTACGGCTAAGGCACCTGGGGTCGTTTAGTCCTGTTGATGGGAAAACTGATTAGCCCCAATCCAGGCCAGGACTATGGCCACCACCAGCAAAATCGGGATGGCATACCAGGGAAACTCGGCCAGGGGCTGGTAGGCGGCGGCTCGCAGACCAAGGGTGGTATAGGTGAGCGGCAGTAAAAAGACGATCACCTTCAGGGCTAGCGGTAGCGTACTGGGGTCAAAAAAGGTACCGCCCAGAAAGGACATTGGCACAATTAAAAAGTTATTGAACAGGCCCACACTCTCCAGGGACTTAACATTTAACCCCACAATCACGCCGAGGCCGGCAAATACGGCACAGTTGAGGGCGACTAGGAATAAAAACAGAGGGTTGAGAAAACTCCAAAATCGGCCCGTAAACAGTACCGCCACCAAAATCACCGATCCCGCCGTCAGCATCCCCCGCACAATTCCCGCCAGCATCTTACCCAGGTGCAGGGCCAGGGGGTGCACCGGGTAGAGGAGCATTTCTTCGAAGGTTTTGGTGAAAAGGCGATCGCCACAGATGGAGAAGGTCGTCCCTCCGAAGCTAATCACCATCGACGACAGCGCTACCATCCCCGGCAGGATAAATTCCAGGTAGTTATCGCCGGCGGGGGGCGTTGCCACCTGGTCAATGGCGCTGCCCAGGCCCAGCCCAAAGGCCAGGATGTAAATCAAGGGGGAGACCAGCCCAGAGGCGGCTACCTGGGGAATGCGCACCCGCAAATCCAGCCAATCCCCCCAGAATACGGTCAGGGTATCGGCCCAGAGGGTCCGCAAGGGTAAGACATTGGTCCGCCGCGACCGAGGGCGGGAGAGGGTTTCAGTCACAGAACTATCCTGTAATGTTTCTTAATAGTGTATGCCGGAAAGGGGGTAGGGAGTGGCCGCCCTCCACCCTTTTCTTCCCCCCAGGCCTCTTTTAGAATGTCCCTATGGCACAACCGACCCACTACCAAGTTCTAGAACTTCACGAAACGGCCACCCAAGCGGAGATCAAGCGGGCCTATCGTCGTCTGGCCAAACAGTTTCACCCCGACAGCCAAACCGAGGTAGCCTCCCACGAGGATATTGCTCGGATCAATAACGCCTACGAAGTCCTTGGTGACCCGGCCCGCCGGGAGGTTTACGATCGCCAGCGCCAGGGGCTCTCCGCCACCACCACTGAGGCCAGCGCCAGCCAACGGACCCAACGCACCGCCGATATGCAGGATCTCTACCGGCGCCAACGGCAGGCGGCTCAATCCGCCGAAGCCCAGCAAGAGGCCTGGTTGAAGCGGGTCTATGGGCCGGTGGATCGGCTGGTGGCCAAGGTGATGGCCCCCCTGAAGGCGGAAATTCGTAAGCTGGCCGCCGATCCCTTCGATGATGACCTGATGGCAGACTTTCAGGACTACCTGGAGCAATGCCGGAGTTGGCTCGACCAGGCCAGGGCGAAGCTACAGTCCATGGCTAACCCCACCAGCACCGCCGGAGTGGCCGCGGAGATCAACCGTTGCCTAGGCCAGTTGGAAGATGGGGTGGATGAAATGGAACGCTTCACCCTGAGCTACGAAGAAACTTACCTGCACACCGGCGAAGAGCTGTTCCGCATTGCACGCCAACTGCGCCAGGAGGCTAAGGAGCGGGTCAAAGGGCTAGTTTAGTGGAGTTTTCGGCGGTCTGAGGCCAGGGGTAGGGGCGATGAATCAGGGTTGGGTTTACCGCGATCGCATCACCGCTGACCAGGCGGGGCAAACGGTACTGGATTTCCTCTCCCAGCGCTATCGCCATTCCAGTCGGGCCCAGTGGCAGGAGCGGCTTGAGGCCGGTCAAATTTGCCTCAACGCTGATCCGGTCGGCGGGGAGGTCTACCTGCAGGCTGGACAAGTCCTGGCCTACCACCGCCCCCCCTGGGAAGAACCCGCCGTGCCCCTAGACTTTCAGGTGCGGTACGAGGATGAAGACCTGCTGGTGATCGCCAAACCGGCTGGCCTACCGGTTTTACCCGGCGGTAACTTCCTCACCCATACCCTCCTACACCAAATCCAACGACGGTATCCACAGCCCTCCCCCGTGCCCGTGCATCGGCTAGGACGGGGCACCTCGGGGTTAATGGTGCTGGCCCGGTCCCCCCTGGCCCGATCGGCACTCAGCCGCCAACTGCGCGAATCCACCGCTGCCGCCTCGGATCCCCAGGCCCCTCCCCCCATCCGCAAAACCTATCGAGCCCTGATTGGGGCCTGTGACCTGCCCGATCAGTTCACCCTGACCACCCCCATCGGCAAAATCGATCATCCCGTCCTGGGCTACATCTATGGGGCCTGCCCGACTGGGCGACCGGCCTTCAGCGAGGGCAAGGTGTTGCACCGCACCCCAACTTCCACGCTTGTGGAAGTCACCCTTCGCACCGGGCGCCCCCACCAAATCCGCATCCACCTGGCCGCCGCCGGTTACCCCCTGCTGGGCGATCCACTCTATGGAGTCGGCGGGCGTCCCCTCCCGATCGCCACAGCCTCGGGGCCCATTCCCGTACCTGGAGATACGGGCTACTACCTGCACGCCTACGGTCTTCAGTTTCCCCATCCCCGCACCCAGCACCCCCTGGCCTTCACCCATCCCTGCCCTTGGTCGGCCCCCGAGGCCAAAGTAGGCTAGCCAGGGCCCGGGGCACGCCAGTGGGCTTTGCCCGGAGATTACATTTCCCAAAAATCATCCAGGGGCCCAGCCGGGGAGACTTATGATCGGAAGCACATGCCTTTGACCTGGACTTTCAGCAGGGATCACCATGGCAACCACGCAGGGGTTCAAGGATTATTACGGGATTCTGGGGGTCGATAAAGCCGCCAGCCAGGAGGATATTAAGAAGACCTACCGTAAACTAGCCCGCAAATTTCACCCTGACCTAAACCCCAACGATTCAGCCGCCGAGGAAAAGTTTAAGGAAATCAACGAAGCCTACGAGGTGCTTTCGGATCCGGAAAACCGCCGCAAGTACGATCGCTACGGCCAGTATTGGCACCAAGTCGAGGAGGGGGCCGCCCCACCCACCCCTGAGCCCGGCTTTGAGGAAAGCGAATTTAGTCGCTACGGCGGGTTTGAAGACTTCATCAACGAGCTACTGAACCGCTACGGCTCGGCTGGTCGCCCCGGCCCAAGAACCGCCTACCGCTATTACTCCACCGCTGCCGCGCCGGACCTGGAGAGCGACTTTGACCCGGGCTATCGATCCGTCTACCACAGCTATGCCCCCCAGCCAGATACCGAGGCCGCCTTTGTGCTGACCCTGGCCGAGGCTTTCCATGGGGTCACCAAGGAACTGGCTTTGGAGGGGGAAAAGCCCTTCAAGGTGCGCATCCCGGCCGGAGCCAAACCGGGCAGTCGGATTCGCATCCAGGGGCAGGGCCGGACCAACCCAATCACCCAAAAGCGCGGCGATCTATACCTCACCATTGACCTGGCCCCCCATCCCTTTTTTGCCCTAGATGACCAGCAAAACCTCACCTGCACCGTGAGTATTACCCCCGATGAGGCCGTTCTAGGAACCGAGTTCCGCATCCCCACCCCGGAGGGAGGGGTGATGCTGAAAGTCCCCGCCGGCATCAATTCGGGGCAAACTCTGCGCCTGCGCCACCAGGGCTGGAAAACCCCCAAGGGCGATCGCACCGACCTACTCGTCACCATCAAGGTCATCACCCCTAAGGCAGATCAGCTCAGTGCAGCGGAACGAGCCAGCTACGAAACCATCCGAGCCAACCGCACCATGAACCCCCACGCCGATTTGGAGGCCTATAGCCTATGAGTATGCCAGACATCGAACTGCCCGCCGCCGAGGACACCGTCAGCACCGAGGCAGAAACCCTCTACACCTACGAGCAAACCGCTGAGCTCATGGCCATCTCGGTCACCCTGGTGCAACGGTTTGTGGCCCTAAATTTATTGGAGCCCCAGCAGGCCAAACTGCGCGATCGCGATCTCAACCGGATTGCCAAAATGCTGAGACTACGCCGGGACCTGGGCCTTAACTGGGTGGGCGCCAGCATGGTGTTAGATATGTGCGAAGAAATCGCCCAGCTTAAAGCTCGCCTGCGAGCCTATGGGGCTCATCTGGACTAGGGGCGATGGGTGGGGAGACCTGCCGCCCTAGGGCCTGGGCCATAGCCCCGGTGCCCAACCAGAGCATCTGGCGGGACAGGCTGGTCAGGTTAGCTTGGGCCACCGCATGGACCAAGGCCGGGGTACAGCAGGGACAAAACAGCGGTTCAAACATGGCCATGGAGAAAATTTAGCCTCCCAGAAGGTCAGCACTCTGCCTCAGGATAGTTCATCCAGCATAGCCCTGGCCGGGACCTTTCATCCAGCCCCAGGGGCAAGGGCATGAGGCCCGCCTGCCATCCTACTCCCTTTGAAAATTTCTAACGACCTTAAACCCTGGTGAACCTAGCTCAGGCATGCTGTAAGAGGACCCTTACGAGGACTGCTCACCATGGGTAGACGCTTAGACTATGACTACTACCTCTGCTGCCGTAATCGGGGGATTGAAGCGACCCCACCCCAACCGGGTTGCTTACTGATTGGTGGAGCGGAGGGGGAAAAATCCGGCGAAGATGCTGCCACCCGCTGGTTTCTGGAACGGGCCAAGGGCGGCCATTATTTGGTCCTGCGGGTGGGCGGGGTAGGGGCCCAGGCCAAGTGGATCTGTGACCACTACCGGGACTACATTGGCTCCTCGGCGGAATTATCCATCGACAGTCGCGAGGGAGCCCAGGATCCGGATGTGGTCAACTATATTCGGGCGGCGGATGCCCTGTTTATCGCCGGGGGCGACCAGAACCAATACCAGGAATTTTGGGAAGGCACCCCCGTAGAAGCAGCGATCAATTACTTAATCAACGAAAAGCGGATTCCCGTAGCGGGCACCAGCGCCGGCATGGCCATTCTGGGCGATTTTTACTACGCCCCCGACCACCAGGGGGTGACCAGTTCAGAAATTCTAGACGACCCCTTTCACTACAACACCGCGGCCATCCATCGTAGCGACTTTATCCAGGTGCCTTACCTACAGGGGGTGATCACCGATACCCACCTGGATCGGGTCAATGCCCACAATCCCGAAACCCGCTATGGCCGAATTCTGGGTCTCCTGGCCCGCGTCATTCACGACGACAGCAATAACCTCCACCACTACGCCATTGGACTCGAAGAAGGGGCGTTTGTAGCCATTGATGACCAGGGCATCGCCCGGGTGTTTGGCAACGGCACCCAGATTGGCCAGGATGCCTATTTTCTGCAACCCAATGGGGCTCTGCCGGAACAGATGGAGCCCGGTTGGCCTTTGATTTGGCACCACGGTGGAAGGGCGGTCAAAGTGTATTGCATCTCAGGCACTCCCGAGGGGAGTGGATCCTTTGACCTGAAGGACTGGTCTACCGTCAGCGGCGGCCGTTGGGAATATTGGTACACCGCCGGCGGCAAGTCAGGCCTGAGCAAGACGCCGATCCACGAGGGCTGAGGGCCTAGGCCCTAACCAGGTCCCTATGGCACCGGCATGACTCGCTACAATGGAACCACTGATCCTTTCTCCAGGCTACATCGGTTCCCCCGTTGTGGCAGAGTGATGGACTGCGATCCTGGACCTCCTCTTGCTGTGTTGCCATGGCTCTGCCCGTTGTTGCGGTTATCGGTCGCCCGAATGTGGGCAAATCTACCCTGGTCAATCGTCTGGCCGGGGGCAAGGAGGCCATTGTCTACGATGAACCCGGGGTGACCCGCGATCGCACCTATCAGGCCGCTTTCTGGCGCGATCGCGACTACCAGATCGTCGATACCGGTGGCCTGGTCTTTGACGATGACACCGAATTTCTACCCTACATTCGGGAGCAGGCCCAGTTAGCCCTCAGCGAAGCCAGTGCCGCCGTTTTTGTAGTAGACGGCCAAACTGGCCCCACCGAGGCCGATCGGGACATTGCCACCTGGCTTAGGCAACAGTCTGTGCCCGTCCTGCTGGCGGTCAACAAGTGCGAATCCATCGAACAGGGGTTAGTGCAAGCGGCCCAATTTTGGGAGCTGGGACTCGGCGAACCCTATCCGGTTTCAGGCATTCACGGCAATGGCACCGGCGAACTGCTAGATGCCCTGATCGCATACCTGCCTGAAACCGTGGAGGCGGAAGAGCAGGAGGACATTAAGGTGGCGATTGTGGGGCGGCCCAACGTGGGCAAGTCGAGCCTACTCAACGCCCTAGTGGGCGAGTCCCGCGCCATTGTTAGCCCCATTTCAGGCACTACCCGCGATGCCATCGATACCCAGGTCCAGTACGGCGACCAAACCTACCGAATTATCGACACCGCCGGCATTCGCAAAAAGAAAAGTGTGGACTACGGGCCTGAATTCTTTGGCATCAACCGAGCCTTTAAGGCCATTCGCCGGGCCGATGTTGTGCTGTTGGTCATCGATGCCCTCGATGGGGTCACCGAACAGGACCAAAAACTGGCCGGTCGCATCGAAGAAGACGGTCGGGCCTGTGTGATTGTGGTCAACAAATGCGGTGGAAAAAGATAGCTACACCATCTACGACTTTGACCACCAGATAGCCGCCCGGCTGAACTTTTTAGCCTGGGCCAAACGCCTTTACGTCAGTGCTAAGACCGGTCAACGGGTCACTAAGATCCTGGAACTGGTCAACCAAGCGGTGGAGCAACACCGTCGCCGGGTGAGTACCTCTGTGGTGAATGAGGTGCTGACCGAGGCGACCCAGTGGCACACTCCACCGACCACCCGCCAGGGCCGCCAGGGCCGAATTTACTACGGCACCCAGGTCACCGTGCGGCCACCCTCCTTCACCCTGTTTGTCAACGATCCCCATCTGATCAAGGACAACTACCGCCGCTACATTGAGCGACAGTTTCGCGAAAATTTAGGCTTTGAGGGTACCCCCCTGCGCTTTTTTTGGCGCGGTAAGGCCATGGGCGACCTAGAACGCCGCAGTGCCAATCGGGCCACCAAGGTGTAGCCACCCATGGATTTACTCCGTTCCCTCCCGATTGGCCTGTACCTAGAACAGCCGATTACCTGGTTGCATCGGCTGGACCCACGGGTAAAAATGGCCTGGCTGATGAGCATTTTGGTGACACCGATTTTGGCCAATGCCTACTGGCGCTTTGGCCTGGTCGCCTGGCTACTGCTGCTGACGCTGGCCGCCCGCATCCCCCTACGGGTGTGGCGACAACAGTTGGGGTGGCTGTCCCTGCTGTGCATCGCGGTCATGCTGCTCACCTTTTTCATGCCCGATGGCTTAGAAATCAGCCAACCGACCCGCCTGCCCACCCCCGCCGCCATCGCATCCCTAGAGCAACCCCCAGAATCCCTGCCGGAACTGCCCCAACCCACCGCCTACCGCTACGTGCTGTTCGATTGGGGCCCCCTGACCGTGACCCGCCGCTCCCTGGAACTGGGCATTCGCATTGGCACGCTGCTGTTTACCCTGATCTACGGGACCAACCTGTACCTGCTGACCACCGCCCCCGAGGAAATTACCCTGGCCCTAGAATCCCTAATGGCTCCCCTGCGCCGCCTGGGCCTGCCGGTGACGGAAATTGCCCTCACCGTCACCCTTTCCCTGCGGTTTATTCCCCTGGTGCTGGAGGAAGTACAAAACCTGGTGCGATCGGTGCAAACCCGCGCCATTAACTGGAAAAAGCTCGGCTTTCGAGGCTCGGCCCAGGTCTGGCTGGCGGTGGTTGAGCGGCTGCTAGAAAATTTGCTGCTGCGGGCCGAACAAATTGCCGCTGCCATGGCCGTGCGTGGCTTTACCAGCCCCAACCAGCATCAGGTGCGCTGGTATCAGTTGGTGCTGCGCCGCTGGGATTGGTTCGCCCTGGGACTATTGGGGGTGTTTTGGTGGGTACGATTGATCTGGGGAGGCCAGGGTTGACCCAGCAGCACCCGTGGTGGGTGCGATCGCGGCCCCTGGCCCACCGCACCGGCACAGAAATTTTTCAGGCCCTCTACGGCCCTCTGCTGCACCAGCCGGCCAGTCTCGCCACCCTGGTGGCCCTGTTAGAAAGCCCCTACCCCCTACCCCAGACCCCCCAAGCCCAGCATCGCCATAGCCGCTACTCCATTTGTGCCGGTCCCCCCCGGGTGGTAGGGGGGCAGCCCCAACTGTGGACCCCGAAGCTGGGCCAGGTCCTACCCACCCTCAGCCAACGCCTCCGCCAGGCCTCGACCCTGGCGCTGGTGGGGCCAGAAGCAGACCAAGCAGAGCAAACCTTGCCCTTTACCGGCGGTTGGCTGGGTTGGCTAGGCTACGACCTGGCCTGGGAAATTGAGCGCCTGCCCAGCCTGAGAGCGGATACCCTGCCCTTTCCGGTGGCCCTCTGGTACGAGCCAGAGACCTTTGCCGTCCTCGACCACGGTGCCCAGCAACTGTGGCTAGCGGCCTCCTCTGCGGCGGCCCTAGACGCCCTGGAACAACAGCTAGAGACAGACCTGGATACCGAGGCCTGGTCACCGCCGCCGATCGCCAGGCCGGCACCCCTAAGCCTGGGCCTGGGGGCTAGCGACTACCAGCACGCCGTCCTCCAGGCCAAGCGGCACATCCAAGCCGGAGATGTGTTTCAGGTCAACCTTTCCCTACGCTTTACCAGCCAAACCCAAACCCCTAGCTGGAGCCTTTACCGTCAACTCCATCGGATCAACCCCTCCCCCTTTGCCTGCTACTGGCGCACCCCCTGGGGAGCTGTGATCAGCGGCTCCCCCGAACGGCTAATTCAGCTCCGGGGCCAGCGGGCCGAAACCCGCCCCATTGCCGGCACTCGACCCCGTGGGGCCAACCCTGAAGCGGATCACGCCTATACCCAAACCCTGCTCAGCCATCCCAAGGAGCGGGCGGAACACATCATGCTCGTGGATTTAGAACGCAACGACCTGGGGCGCGTCTGTACCTGGGGAACGGTGCAGGTGGATGAATTGCTGACCGTGGAATACTACAGCCATGTCATGCACCTGGTTAGCAATGTGGTCGGCCAGTTGCAACCGGGGCGCACGGCCGTAGACCTGATTAGAGCCGTGTTTCCCGGTGGTACCATCACCGGCTGCCCCAAGGTGCGCTGCATGACCCTCATCGAAGCGCTCGAACCCGTGCGGCGCAGCTTATTTTATGGATCCTGTGGATACTTAGACCGGCGGGGAAATCTCGATCTCAATATCTTGATTCGTACGTTGTTGTGCAGCCAAGTCAGCCCTGGATCCCCTCTATCTACGGTGTGGGGCCAGGTGGGCGCAGGCATAGTAGCCGATAGCGACCCCGAGCGGGAGTGGCTGGAATCGTTGCAAAAGGCCCAGGCTCAACTGCTAGCCCTGGGGTTGTCCCAAATCTAGGCCGCTGGGATGGCCCTCGCCGCTCTGGAGAGGGGAGCGACAGACCCAGGACACTACTGAATACAGAATGCCCATCAGACCTTAAAATGCAGAAAGCAAAATTAGTTAATCCAATTGAACGCTTCTCCCATTGACTCAATCTGCTTTTCTACTTGAATGAGCACAGAAACCTATCTCAATCATCCCAACTTTGGCCTGCTCTTCAGGGTGTGCATGGTAGAAGATGGTCAAGAACTCTTTGCAACGCTCTACGCCCAACGGCTTTTCTTTCTGGTCACCCACTCGGCCACCGAAGGCCTAGTATTTCAGCCCCTGGGTCGCAGTAATGCCCGCCAAATGCTAGAAAATCGCCTGCGCATCCTGCGACGGGCAGGTCAGTATGCCGACTACGATCGCCTGCAACACACCTATAAGCAAACCTTTCAGTAATGACGGCTGTCTCTGCCCAGCAGATTACCGACCGGATTCACCAAGTGCAGCTCAGCTTGCCCCCCGCCGTCACCCTCATTGCTGTTACCAAGCTGTTGCCCGCCGAGGTGATTCGCATCGCCTACGCAGCCGGACTGCGCCACTTTGGCGAAAGTCGGGTCCAGGAAGCGATCGAAAAGCAAGCCCAGTTGAGCGACCTGAGCGATATTACCTGGCATCTGATCGGGCACCTGCAAACCAATAAGGTCCGCAAGGCCGTGGAACACTTCCAGTGGATACATTCGGTGGATAGCCTGAAATTGGCTGAAAAGCTTAACCAGGCAGCCCTAGGACTGCCGCGATCGCCCCAGTGCTGTCTGCAGGTGAAACTTGTGCCGGATCCTCCCAAGACTGGCTTTTCCCCAGCCGAGTTAGAAGCGGCCCTACCCCGGCTCGACCAGCTCGATCAGCTCAACATTCGTGGTCTGATGGCCATTCCCCCCCAAGCGGCCAGCCAAGACACCATTCGTCAGGTGTTTGCCGGGGCCAAGGAGCTGGGCGATCGGATTAACCAAGCCGGCCTCACTCGCCTTCACATCGACCAACTTTCCATGGGCATGTCCGGGGATTATCCCCTGGCCCTCGCCGCCGGAGCCACCATGATCCGGCTGGGCACCACCCTGTTTGGCCCCCGCCCCCAGTAGGCCAGCCCCTACTCCAAAGCCAACCCCACCCTCCCGACCGGGGGCCAAGTCCTCCAAAGGTCCCTAAGTGGCGACCGAGTTGCTCTGCCAAACTAACTCAAACCCAATCCCCAACCCCCTGATCGATCAGGGGTTACAGCCTACTCGCCAAGCGATTCCCCAACCCCATAGAAGGAATAGCAAATCATTAGTCAAAAAAAATTTTTAACTAATTGTGAATCGGTCATCCATTTTTAGGTTTTCGTGTATACTGTGGACTCAATATTCTGTAACCAGGATATTTCAAGGTCTGCGCGCCCCAGCTCTGGTTTTTTCAACCCCGCTGGCAACGAAAATAACCCCCATCGCTGATTGGTTGCTCTAATTTTTTAGAAAACCGTTAGCAAATTGGTATTTGGCGCTATCATGACCATCGGATAACCCAAGGTGTCCAGCCGAACGGTTTGAGTTTGGTTTACACCTAGCCTAAGAGAGTGATAGTCAACGTGGAGTGTAAGTCGTGAGCAATGTCTTTGCCAAACTGCGGGATTTCGTTGGGTTAAACGATCCAGCAGACTACGAGTACGAATACGAAGAGATGGATGGAGAGGAGTACCAAAACCTGTATCAGGAAGAACATCCTCAACCTCCCGTGCAATCCCTACCCGAAGAGCCCCGCAGCCGCCGCCGCTTGCGGGAACGTCCCCTAACCTCTGATACCGGAATGACCCCTATGGCCAGCAACGTAATTGGTATGCCCGGTGCTATGAACGGCGCCTCGGAAGTGGTGGTAATGGAACCCCGCTCCTTTGAAGAAATGCCCCAGGCCATTCAAGCCCTACGGGAGCGTAAGTCGGTGGTCCTAAACCTGACAATTATGGATCCTGACCAGGCGCAACGGGCCGTTGACTTTGTGGCCGGTGGCACCTACGCCATCGACGGCCACCAGGAGCGCATTGGCGAAAGCATCTTCCTGTTCACCCCCAACTGTGTTCAGGTCAGCACCCCCACCGAATACGAAGAAGATGTCTTCATGGGTCAACCGCAAACCATGCCCATGGCCGGCTCCATGCCCCCCGCTCCCGCCTGGGGCACTGAGCCCATGGCTCGCATGGCCTAGGTTGAGCATTAACGGGCAAAGCTTAGGTAACCATAGCGTGACTACTCTCACCGCTTGGGGAAGCTGGGCCTTCCCACAAGCCTGTTTCTAGGCATGCTGTTGGCTGTAACCTAAGTGGTTGCAGTCTCTGCGTAGAATAGCCATGCCAGAAGCATCTTTAGGGGTTATCGGCGGCGGGGTAATGGGGGAAGCTCTCTTATCCCGCCTTCTTGATCGAGGCATTTTCTCGCCCCAGGCGATTTGGGTCAGCGACCCTCAGGCCACCCGACGGCAATCTCTCCAGGCCAGCTACGGGGTGCACACCACCGCCAGCAATGCGGAGGTGATCCAGCAGGCGCAAACTATCCTGCTGGCGATTAAACCCCAGGCCCTGGCAGCGGTAGCCCAAGATTTTACCGACCTTTCCCATAGCACTACCGCCCCCCCGCTCGGTCTCTCCATTCTGGCGGGGGTAACCCTATCGCGGCTGGCGGCCGCTTGCCCGGGTTGGGTGTGGGTGCGTGCTATGCCCAATACCCCTGCCACCGTGGGGGCAGGCATCACCGCCTTGGCCGCGGGCCCTGGGGTCACGGCGGACCAGTTGCATCAGGCTCGCACCATTTTTGCCTGCGTGGGGGAGGTCATTGAGGTGCCAGAAACCTTGATGGATGCGGTTACTGCCCTCTCTGGATCGGGGCCAGGCTACCTGGCCGTGGTCATAGAAGCCCTGGCCGATGGCGGCGTGGCCGCGGGCCTGCCCCGGGCCATTGCCCTGCAACTGGCCCTACAAACGGTGAAGGGGACCGCTGAGTTGCTGCAGCAGACAGACTGGCATCCGGCAGTCCTCAAAGATCGCGTCACCAGCCCAGGGGGAACCACCATTGCCGGTATTGCCCAGTTAGAGGCGGCGGGCCTGCGATCCGCTCTGATTGAAGCCGTCCGTACCGCCCACCGACGATCGATGGAATTAGGCCAACTGTAGCTAGAGGATCCTATGGATGAACTCACCCGGTTGCTGATTCAAATTCTGATTGCGATCGCCTGCGCCACCGTGGCCAATATCCTCATTCCCCGGCAAATTCCGGGCAAGACCGTGGGGCTGGTGCTGATTGGGCTAGCCGGAGTATTCCTCGGCGAGTGGATAGCCCAGTCCCTGTTGCGCCAATATTCCCGCTCCTTGCCCTGGCTGATGTGGTCTTTTCAGGGGGTTCCCATTGTGCCCTCGGTGGTGGGCTCTATGATTGTGTTGTATCTGGTCACGGCCTTTCTCAGTTGGGGACGCTACGGCAACCGCTAGGGTCAGGGGGCGTTCTGTTCCGGCTGGGCTGGGGGCGACGGCGAGGGCTGGCCTAGACGGGGCTCGGTACCGGCCAGCAGCCGCTGCAGATTGCCACGATGGCGAAGAACCACATAGCCCCCGCCAAGGATCGCCAACAGGAGGTAGGGCAGCGGTTGGGCCGTCAACAGCATCAGCACACCGGTGGCAATCGCAGCCAGGATCGAACCCAGCGACACAATGCGACTGACCCCCAGGGTTAGGGCAAAGACCCCCAAGGCCCCCAGGGCCACCGGCCAGGCCAGGGCCAACAGCACCCCTAACCCGGTGGCCACGGATTTGCCACCGGTAAACCCCAACCATACCGAGCGGCTATGCCCCAGCAGGGCCAGTAAACCGGCTACCATCTCGAGCCAGGGTTGCCAGGCTAGGGTCAGCCCACTGTCTCCAGCCCCAGCCAAGAGCAACGGGAACAGGGCCCGGGCTAATAACACCGCTAGGGTGCCCTTCAGCAAATCCACCCCAAAGACCAGCAGAGCCGGGCCCTTGCCAACGGTGCGCAGCACATTGGTGGCCCCGGTGCCGCCCGACCCATGCTGACGAATGTCGATCCCCTTTAGCCCCCGGGCGACCAGATACCCGGTCGGAAACGACCCCAGCAGGTAGGCCGCGACCAAAATGCCCAGCATTCCTAAAAGTACCAACGCCCCTGCCCCCTCAGACGCTCATCAGTACCAGTTTAGGGTGAATTCTGTGCCCTTTCCCCCGGCCAGGACAGGATTGGAGTTGGGGAGTATTAAAGAGATACGGCACCAGGGGGCTAACGCCCAGCGGCTGCAACGGGCTAACCATAGCTCAGAGAACCGCAATGGTCCAGCCGACGATCATCACAGTGCTGTCGGAAGTAATGGACCAACAGGTTACCGATGACCCATAATTAGCCACTGTACAAAAGCGAAAGCGGGTGGGGGGAATCGAACCCCCATCATTAGCTTGGAAGGCTAAGGTTTTACCACTAAACTACACCCGCGCACCAGGGGTTGCCTTAATCGGTAGGTTTTAAATTTATCACAGTTGGGGCTGGGGCTCTCAAGGAGCAAGAAGACTGTAACCGCAGGCGCCTGGTTTGTGAATTCCCGCTTCCCCCTCCCGGCTGCAGCGGATAGCCCCGTCTCAATCAGGTTCTATCTAGAGGAATTATGTAAAAATAAGGAGCAACGTTTAAGACGGTGACCGCTGGTGGATGAGCTGCGTTCTGCCTTGGAGCTGGCAACCGATGAAGAACTCCAGGCCCTGACCGAGATCCTGTTCCGGCCTAAATTCAATCCCCTGGATTACTGGCAGACCCCCGATCCCCTAGTGGTGCAGAGTGGCTCCCGTGAACAATGGCTGGACCAAATCGAGCGCCGGTTTCGGTTTTTGGCTGCCGATGGGCTGACGGTGTTACATGGCCAGAGTCAGCAAGTGACCTACCGCCAGGCCCTAATTCAGGTGTGTCGCTATCTCAAGCTGCCCTACTCAGAAACCTGGCCAACCGAAGATCTAGAGGCTGAGGTCTTTTTGCACCTGGTCAAAACCTCCTGGCAAAAGCTCCCCAGGAGCGATCGCAGGTCTATCCAGGATCAACTCCAGCAGTCCCTAGCCCAGTTTCCCCAGTTTCAGCAGCTCCCCCTACCCCTGCAAACCAACCCAGTGGGGCTCTTGGTGAAGGGAAGCAGCGCCATCGCCCTCAGCTCTCTGCTGCGGCCCTGGCTACTCACCCAGATTGCCCGACAAATGGCCCTCCATGCGGCCCGCTACGAAGTGGCCAAGCAAACCCTGGTCAGCGGCGGCGGCACAGCCCTGGCCCAAATTCAAAGTCACCTGGCCCTGCGGATGGCCTCCCGGGGCATGGCCCTCAATGCCGCCCGCTATGGGGCCACGCGCACGGTGCTATCTCTCCTGGGGCCAGCTCTCTGGACCTGGTTTCTAGCCGACCTGGGCTGGCGGGCCATTGCCACCAACTATGGCCGAGTAATTCCGGTAATCTTTACCCTGGCCCAAATTCGCCTGAGTCGGTCTCAGTCTACTTGGGACCTGGCCCCCTGTTAACCCTGCGATCGCGGGGTCGCTTAAGCCTGTTCCGCCGTTGCCTTGCCTGTGGGATTAATGCCTGAACCAAACCCTAAAACCCGTACCCACTACGACCTCCTGGGAGTTAAGCCCACCGCTAGCCCCCAACAGATTCGTCAGGCCTTTCGCGAGCTGAGCAAGCTTTACCATCCCGATACCACCACCCTCCCGGCTGAAGAAGCCACAGAAAAGTTTCAACAGTTGAACGAAGCCTACGGCATTCTCAGCAGCCCCGATCGCCGCTGGACCTACGACCAGCAGGTTGGTTACTCTCGCATTTCGGTGATGCAACCGCTGGAACCCCTTTCCAGGGCCACCAGCCTGCCCCAGCGCAAAGAACCCTCCAATCTCTATTTAGATCCAACCGATCGGCCCCTCTCCGCCGGAGAAATCTTCGCCCTCTTCATTCTGGGCCTCACCTTTGTGGCCTGCCTGGCCCTAGTCGTGACCGTGGGCCTGACCCGAGGCGACTATGTGGCCGAGCTAGCCCCAGCCCCAGCCACCGAAACCCTGGCCCCCCAACCCACCCCAGAGAGCCCTAGGCCAACCTTGGCGGTACCACCCTCCCAGCTCCAGGCTCCCCGGCTAGAGCAAGCCTCCCCACAGCCCCAGGCCAAACCCTTAGCACCGTCCACGCCCCCTTCACCCACCTGGCTTTAGGAGTCAGGCACGGTTTATCCCTCAAAACTCCCAGGTTGTTCATCCCCTACCCCATGGCTCTTCCCTCCGCTGATACCCCCCTCTACAACCACCCCCTCCCCGACATCGAAACCTGGCTGCGTCGCCAGGGTTGTGAGCAAGACGCCGAAGCGCCCCATCGCTGGCACGTCAGTCGCCCCCTCTGGGAGGCCGATGTGATTCTAGACATTGATTCCCTGGTGGTGCGGTACATCAATGCCGGATCCGATGGTAAAGACATCCAGCGAGCCTTCAAATATTCCCTCAGCCGTCAGGACCTGGAAGAGGCGATTTTCTCAGGGCCTTAGGGCTACCCACCCCCCCAATGCCGCTAACGGCGAGGACTCGGAGAACGGCGATTGCCGCGTCGAAAGAAACCGCCCAGGGGCAAGCGTTCAGGGGTTTGACGTAGCTGGCGGCCCAGGGCTTGAATCGGTGCGGGTAGCTCTATTTCCCTGGGTTCACCGCCGGGGGTGACCCACCAGGCCGACACCAGACCACCCGCCAGGCCCGCAATGGCCCCAAACCCAATGCTAGGGATGATGTCGTAACCCAGCACCAAGAACACTAACAAAAACGTTAGCCAAGTCTTTAACAGCGCAGGCACGATTTTATTAGTCACCGTAGCTTCCCCCCTGGCGATGGACCGGAGCGAGCTTGACCCCAGCCCCTAGGCTCTAACTATAGCGACAATTTGCTGGGGGATATCAGCGGTGGTGTCAAGGGGTTGCA
>DVEE01000557.1 GCA_015295885.1 Leptolyngbyaceae cyanobacterium M65_K2018_010 | reverse complement strand
TGATGGGGTAGGGGGTGGGTGGGGTAGGGGGTGATGTCCGCCGTAGGGGCAAACACCGTTTGCCCAGGCCCAGACCATGCCGTTAGTTAGCCGTTTGCGGATCGGGAGGCGGGAGAATCAGAGCCTCTACTGCGTACTGGCTACCGCATGGTGGAGATTGGCAAAGGTAGCCAATGTCTTCTCCAGATCGGGTGGCTGGCGAGCTTGGGTGGCCTGCTCGATCGCATAGCCCACGGCCAGCAGATCGGGTTCGCTGAGGGCTTTGCCGATCAGGTAAGCGCCCAGGGGTTCACCTGTCTCGGCGTAGCCGATGGGGACGGTGAGGGCGGGGTAGCCAGCGGCGGCATAGGCTTGGGTGCTGGCGATCAGTACATCAATGCCCGCCTCGGCAAAGAGCTGGTCGAGGGTGGTGCGGGCGGTGGTTTGTTGGCTGTCGCGCAGGGCGGTATAGGCGGCGGAGGGGCTGTCGCTGCGCTGGGCGGTGCTGAGGTGGTCTTGGCCGTAGGGAATGCGGTTGGCGGGGTCGGCGTAGTTAAAGGAGACCACATCGATCAGGGCTTTGATTGTTAGGGTGGGCGAATTGGGCAGGGTGCTCAAAAAGGCGTTGAGGGAGGCTTTGAAGCCGGGGGGCAGGGCCGCGTTGGCATCCGGGGCTAGGGGCACGGTGTCGTTATCCAGTTCGACGACAGCAATGCCCTGCTGGGTGAGGGCGGCGATGGCCGCCTTGGCCGCTTGATTATTGGCTTTCAGGAGGTTGATGACATTCGGTAAGGTCGCCCGCGCCTCCGCTGGCAGGTCTTCGGGCGGGTTGGCGAGGAGGGCTTCTAAATCTGCGATCGCCCGTTCCGAAATTACCGCTACGCCCACCCGCTGCTGCTTGGCCCGCTCCAAATTCAGAAATCGAGTAAAATCTTCGCTCTGCAACTCCGCTACCTGGGGGTCGGGATTCTCCTCCGCCCCCTCATCGGTGTGGGTGAGGGCGCTGAGCAGGGTAGCCACATCGGTCACGGTGCGGCCCATTGGCCCCGGCACATCCATCCAGTCCACCAGGGGGATGACGTAGTCGCCGCTGACCAGGCCGTGGGTGGGTTTCAGCCCCACAATGCCATTGGTGGCCGCTGGTCGGACGATGGAACCCTCAGTTTCGCTGCCGACGCTGACGGCGGTGAGGTTGGCTGCCACCGACACCGCAGAGCCAGAGCTAGAACCCAAGGGGTCGAAGGGGCCGTAGGGATGGCGGGTTTGCCCACCCAGGGCGCTAAAGCCGCTGGGCATGGCGGGGTCAACAAAGTTGGCCCATTCCGACAGGTTGGCCTTGCCCAGGATCACCGCTCCGGCGTTGCGCAGGTTTTTGACCAGTTGGGCATCGCGATCGCCCCGCCAGTCTTTCATAGCGTAGGCTCCGGCGGTGGTGTGCATCTGGTCGCCCGTGGTGATGTTGTCTTTGACCAGCACGGGGATGCCGTGCAGCGGTCCCCACCGGTTGCCCTCGGCCCGTTCGGCATCCAGGTTGCGGGCGATCTCCAGGGCGTCTGGATTCAGCTCCATTACCGAGTTGAGCTGGTTGAGGTCGTAGCGCTGGATGCGATCGAGGTAGTAGATCACCAGTTCCTCGGCGGTGAGGTCGCCGCTGGCCATGTGCTGCTGCAATTGGGGAATCGTCGCTTCCAGCACCAGGGCATCGAGGGCGCTGCGCCGTGCGGCGGAGAGATTCGCCAGGGCTTGCTCAAAGGCGCTAAAGTCGCGCAGGCGCTTGCTGGTGTAGTCGGGTTCTGAAAGGGGGAACTCGGTGGGATAGCTGCGGGCGGGGCCTTCCGGGGGCGGGGGAATGGCGGCGACATGGGTAGCCAGGGTGAGGGCGATCGCGGCCAGGGCCAGCGGCAAGATGCGACGAAAAAGTTTCATAGGGGCTGAATGAAATAAAAACCAGGGGTGAGGGCACTA
>DVEE01000064.1 GCA_015295885.1 Leptolyngbyaceae cyanobacterium M65_K2018_010 | reverse complement strand
AGGTACAAAAAACGTCAACAAACAATGAAAGCAACCTAGGAAAGCCAGGCCGCTTGGGCCCTGAAGCCATTCTAGCGTTTGGAGAACTGGGGCGCCTTACGGGCCTTCTTCAAGCCGTATTTTCTCCGTTCCTTAGCGCGGGGGTCGCGGGTTAAGTAGCCCTCGACCTTAAGGGGTTTGCGATGTTCTGGGGCCAGTTCACACAAAGCCCGTGCCACCCCTAACCGGATCGCCTCAGCTTGACCGGTTAAGCCACCCCCCTTCACGTTCACCAACACATCGTAATCGTTTTCTAAACCCAAGACCTCCAAGGGAGCTTTGGTGGCCATCAAATAGGCGGGGTTGAATTGTAGATACTCATCGCCAGGGCGCTTGTTGATTACCAACTGGCCACTACCTGGGACTAGACGCACTCGGGCGATCGCCGACTTCCGACGACCGGTGCCCCAATACATAACTCGATCAGAGGATACGGTGGCCTGCATTATTTCGTTTCTCCAGGAATAGTATGAACGACAAGGGGTTGGGGAGTCTGGGCCTGGTGGGGATGGGTAGGCCCTGCATAGACCTTGAGCTTGGTGAACTGTTGCCGGCCCAGGGTAGTTTTCGGCAACATACCTTTCACCGCTTGCTCGATAATGCGCTCGGGAATGCGAGCTTGCAGCTTGTCAAAGGTTTCGGTTTTCATCCCACCGGGTCGGCCAGAATGGCGACGATACAGCTTAGTGCTGGCCTTGCGACCGGTCACTACTACCTTATCGGCGTTAACCACAATGACAAAGTCGCCAGTGTCCATGTGGGGGGTAAAGTTGGGCTTATTTTTGCCCCGCAGAATGCTGGCAATTTCCGTCGCCAACCGCCCAAGGCGCTGGCCTTCGGCATCGATGACGTACCACTGGCGTTCGATGGAGTCATGGGGAGGGAGATAGGTCTTAGTCGTCATAGCGCTGTTATCCGTTTGAAAGGGGTTGATGGGCTGAGTTGATTGACTGTCAGCAGGGGATCAGGGGATCTAGGCGGCGGCCGCGCCTAAAAAAAAGTGAGGCTGGGCATCAAACCAAACTTCATGGGGAAAGGGCAAAGGGTCATAGCCCACTCGCAGTAGGCATAACCCCTGAGCCGGGGCCGAATACTTGACTCGATGGCGCTGCCTCTGCTGCCACAGACTTTGGAACGCCTCAGGGGTGATATCGCCATTCCCCACCTGCACCAGCAATCCCATGATTAACCGCACCATGCCGTAGAGAAATCCCTTGGCCTGGAGTTCCACGGTTAGAAAGGCATCACGACGGTGACACTGAGCCTGCTGCAAATCGACCCAGGAATGCCCCTTACCAGACCGAGCCCGATGAAAGGCCGTCATGTCGTGATAGCCCACCATGGCATCCAAGGCCCGCTGAATTTTGCCCTGATCCAAGTAGCGATGATAGTAGTGCCACACAAAGGGGCGCACAAATAAATTGGGGCAAGCACCGGTGTAAAGGGTATAGCGATAGCGGCGCCATTGGGCAGAAAACTGAGCATGCCATTGCGCTGCTACCGGCACCGAGGCCCGCACTAACACATCCTGGGGTAGGCGAGCATTGAGAATCTCCGCCCAACGATGGGCGGGGATAAAGGCAGGGGCGTCAAAGTGAGCGACCTGAGCGGCGGCATGCACACCCGTGTCGGTGCGGCCCGCCCCACTTACCCGCACCGGGTAGCCCAGCACCGCCGCGATGGCCGCTTCAATCTCGGCCTGCACAGTGCGGGCGTTGGGTTGCCATTGCCAGCCATGTAGATGCGTCCCCACATACTGCACCACCAAAGCCACCCGCTGAGTGGCTTGGCCAAACTCAACCGGGTTCCGGGCGAGGCTGCGCTGGATGGGGGAAGTTTTTTCCATGGCAAACAGAAGGATCACCTGAGGAGCAACTAGGTCAGCTCGATTATCGCCATTTCGGAATTATCACCCCGCCGTCGCACCGTCTTGAGGATACGGGTATATCCTCCATTGCGGTCTGCGTAGCGAGTCGGAGCTTCGCTGAAGAGGGCGTGCACCAGGCCCTTATCGTAGATATAGCCGAGGGCCTGACGGCGGGCCGACAGTGAGCCATCCTTAGCCAGGGTAATCATGCGGTCAGCTTCCTCCCGAACCGCCTGGGCTCTGGCCTTGGTGGTGGTAATCCGGCCGTGGCGAATCAACTCAGTCGTCAAAGCCCGCAGCAGAGCTTTGCGCTGATCCGCTGGTTTACCTAATTGATGAACGCGACAACGGTGACGCATGATACTTAACTCAGATGAACAATAGAAACAACGTAATCGACGGCTTCCAGGCGGACCAGGGCTAACCTTGGCCGGTACGCCTAGGCAGGCTTAGAGGCCTTTTCTACCGGAAGGGTGATACCCAGGCGCTCCTGCAAAGCCTCAATGACCTCTTCCGCAGACTTTTGGCCAAAATTCTTGATCTCTAACAGGTCTTCCTGGCTAAAGTCGAGTAGGTCTGCTACAGAGTTAATTTGAGCTCGCTTTAGACAGTTGTAGGCGCGCACAGACAACCGTAGTTCTTCAATGGGAATCTGGTTGTTGGGATCCTCTTCCGTCACCTCTTCATCGAATTTAGGCTCAAGGGTGACATCCTTCAGGGGCAGGAATAGATCCACTAAAATGTTAGCCGCCTGACTCATGGCCTGCTGAGGGGTAAGGCTGCCATTGGTCCAGATGTCCATGGTGAGTTGGTCCTTTTGCATGGAACCGGACACAACCACTTCATCCACGGTGTAGTTGACCTTCTGCACCGGCATAAAGACCGAGTCAATCTGTATAAAATCGAGGGCGGTAGCATCATCCTTGCTACGCTCAACGGCCCGATAACCCTGCCCCCGTTCAATTCTGAATTCCATTTCTAGGGTATGACCGTCCGCCACCGTAGCCACGTACTGCTCTGGATTTACCACCTCAACTTCGGAGGGCAGTTCAAAATGACCAGCGGTGACCCGAGCCGGGCCTTGCACGAGTAGGCGACCAATCTGCGGTTGCTGAGAATAGCTACGCAGAACAATCTCCTTCATATTCAGCAGGATATCCAATACATCTTCTCGTACCCCGGCAATGGTGGAAAATTCATGGGTCGCGCCAGCGATCCGGACCGCTGTAATGGCGACCCCTTCCAGGTTTGATAGCAATACCCGGCGCAGGGCGTTGCCAACGGTAATACCCTGACTCCGCTCCAGGGGCTCAATCACAAACCGACCATACTGGCTTTGATTGTTTTCTACAACCGATTCCAAGCAATTAACGTTAAACTGCACCGCCATACTGCCTCCCTTAAACCTGAATAAACCCAGCTGGATGTCCGAACTCGATCAACCGACCTGCCTACACCCGCCGCCGTTTGGGGGGACGGCAGCCATTGTGGGGAATCGGTGTCACATCTCGGATCAAGGTGATTTCTAAACCCGCTCCCTGGAGCGCACGGATAGCAGTTTCCCGACCAGCCCCCGGCCCACTCACCATCACCTCAATTTGGCGCATACCCTGGTCCATAGCTCGCCGGGCGGCACTGTCAGCAGCGGTTTGGGCCGCAAAGGGAGTCCCTTTCTTGGCACCTTTGAAGCCACTGGAACCGGCCGAGGCCCAGGAAATCGCCTCGCCGGACTGATCGGTAATGGTCACAATGGTGTTGTTAAAGGTTGAACGAATGTGAGCCACCCCGCTCGGAACATTCTTCTTGCTCTTACGAGGACCAGTTTTTCGGGTTGGTTTGGCCATGGTGCGATAACTCAATCACAACGAACGTAAACAGTCAGTAAACAGTCAAAAAACTCGCTAGGACAATCAGCGAGCTTAACCTCATCCCTAGGATTCTAGGGCTAGCCCTAGAACCCAAATCCGCCTTACTTCCTGGGCGCTTTCTTCTTACCCGCCACGGTCCGACGGGTACCCCCACGCCGGGTACGGGAATTGGTACGAGTGCGTTGACCTCGCACCGGCAAACCAGCCCGATGACGCCGACCTCGGTAGGAGCCAATGTCCATCAATCGCTTGATGTTCATGCTCTCTAGACGGCGCAAATCCCCCTCTACCTGGTAGTCACTTTCGACGGTATCCCGCAACTTAGCGACATCCAGGTCGGTGAGATCCTTGACTCGAGTATCTGGATTAACGCCGGTCTTAGCCAGAATTTCCTTGGAACGGGTGAGACCAATACCGTAAATATAGGTCAAGCCAATTTCAACTCGCTTGTCGCGCGGCAAATCCACGCCTGCTATCCGTGCCACTTAAACAATCTCCCCAAACGTGTTTTCTGCTACTAAAGCTTCAGAACAGTTCAATGAAACTCACCCTCGCTGTCGCCCAATGGCAGAAGCACCATTCCAAGGAGCGACCGATAATATCTTGCAGATATATCTTGCAAGTTTATAGGTAGGCTAGTGACCCACCAGACCTCGACCCCTTACCCTTGGCGCTGCTTATGCTTGGGGTTAGAGCAAATCACCATGACCCGCCCACGACGGCGAATCACACGACACTTATCGCACATTTTGCGCACAGACGCACGGACCTTCATGGCCAACTCGCACTTCACTACAGAATTGCTATCCTAGCAAAGAATCGAGCAGCTCGTCAAACCGAGTTTTGTATTCGTTGTATTCGTTCTAGGGTAGGGCAGGGCCGCTCTGAACCAACTCCTTGGTCTGCTGTTTACGGTCTGCTCAATAAAAACCCGCCCAGAGGCGGGTTTTCTGCGGCGGAGAGGTAAGTTGCCTGGCTAGGCGCCCCGATTGAGGGCCGCTTCCACCTGTTTAAGTTCTTGCTCAACCCGGGTTTTAAGCTTTTCGGGAAAGGGGCGATTGGGGTAGGAGCTGTAGTGCCCCGCGATCGCGTTGAGGGCGGTACGCATGGTGGTAAAGGAACTTAAATTAGCCACCGCCGGATCCCGCCGATAGCGGGAGGCAAAGTCACTGATAATGGCCTTAGCCTGGGCCTGGGCGTCCAGCTTGTCCGGATCGTCATCGGGTAGGGCAATCGCCGTTCTCAAGCTGTCTACCAACATGAGGGTATCTTGGCGGTAGTCTCCGGTTAACAGACCGCTGGTACCCGCACTACACCCGGTCAGGCCGATCAAGGCCACCAGCACCAGGGCGCATAGGCGCATCAATAGGGTTTTCATAAGCTACGTTGGAAAAGGTTCAGGCCGAATGACCCGTGGCATAGCTCAGGGTAGGGTCATCCCGACCCTCCTATTCTATTTCTATATCGAACGCTGAACGCAGAGACTTTTCCCAGGGCCGGCCCACCGACTCAACCCACCCCTAGGCCTGCCGCGGATGGGAGGTTTAGCACATCTCAGGGACTAGGCCGGATAAATTCGCAGCCGTCGATTCGGTTCTTCACCACAGCTCAGGGACTTGAGCCGATAGTGCTCAGCCAACTCGTGCTGCATTTTGCGAATCCGGGCGGATCGGGGCAGTAACTCGACCGGTTGACCTTTGGGAATGACAATTTGCTCAACGGCTAACCGTGCTTCTTCCAGGGCTTCCAACTCATCGTCACCGCCACTGTGGGTAAACAATTCCAGGTTTACTCCCTCTGGGCTGTCATCCAGGTGTAAAATCCGTTGCAAAGCTCGGGTGATCTGGGGAATGCTGTTCGACTTCACCAGATGGACCGGCAAGTGCCTCCCCTGGGCCATGTGCTTGAGCTTCGACTGCGCCTTACTGTGGGAACGTAGGGCTAGCACCGCATCGGCGCTGTCTAAATCCTTGGTAACCACCACGGGCATATGCAGGGTTTGAATCACCCGCTCAAGCTGGTGCCGACTAATGCCGTAGGGATAAAGGTGGAGGAGATCTTCCCCATTGGGCCCGAGACGGTCCAACGGATCGGCGGCCTCCAGCAATTCCATAAACCCAGACTGAGCCACCGGCAGCGGCTCATCAGCCCCTAAACCAGCCGGTTGCGCGGGCCCTAACCCCGAGTTTAAGCGGGGGAAAGTCGGTCCCGCCAAACTAGCGGGGGCGGGCGGTGGCATCATGTGGCCAGCAGCTCGCCACCCCAACCCCGGACGGGTCGGCTTGGTGATTTCCCGCCCCGACCCTGGCAATTCATGGGTAATCACCACCCGCTGATTATCATCCAGGGTGCGGATTTGCAACCCAGGTTGGCGTCCCCGCAACAGGTTATCGATAGTCACCGTGACATCATCATGGACGGCCCAGCGCTGCCGTTCCAGCATTTCTACAGCAATGTCAAAGGTGGGCGGAGCTTTGCGTTCCAATACACTTTTCTGACTACCCCGACGACGAGCTTCTTCATCTCCCAGGGTGACCGATTGAATACCGCCAATTAAATCCGACAGAGTAGGGTTTTTAATCAAGTTCTCTAACCGATTACCATGGGCCGTGCCCACCAGTTGGACCCCCCGCTCGGCAATGGTGCGGGCCGCCAACGCCTCCAGTTCCGTGCCAATTTCATCGATGACAATCACCTCCGGCATGTGGTTTTCCACCGCCTCAATCATGACCCGGTGTTGCTCTTCCGGATGGGCGACCTGCATGCGGCGGGCCCGGCCAATGGCTGGGTGGGGGATATCCCCGTCACCGGCGATTTCGTTAGAGGTGTCAATAATGACCACGCGCTTTTGGAGATCGTCCGCCAGCACCCGCGCAATTTCGCGTAGGGCCGTAGTTTTGCCTACCCCGGGGCGGCCTAGCATGAGGATGGATCGACCCGTCTCAACCAGATCGCGAATCATGCCGATGGTGCCAAACACCGCCCGCCCGACCCGACAAGTGAGCCCAATAATGGCTCCGGCACGATTGCGAATGGCGCTGATGCGGTGTAAGGTCTTTTCGATACCGGCTCGGTTATCCCCGCCAAAGGTACCGACCCGTTGAATGCAATGTTCCAAGTCGGCATGACAGACAGGCACATCGGAGAGATACTCAACCCCACCGAAAAAACGAGCCTCGGGCAGGCGCCCTAGGTCTAAAACCACCTCAATTAAACTCTGTCGTTGGGAATGGTGAATTAAACCAGCCCGGATAGGTGGCGGCAAAATATTTAGGAGTTGCTCCAAATCGTCGGTGGGGGCTGGTGGGGCTTCAGGTTGAGGAGAAGCCACTGTTGGCTGGGGCTTAGGTTCCGAGGTCGAGCGGTGGCTGGTAGGGGCCGCAGGGATTAAGTTGTCGTGATCCAAACAATCGGAATCCAAACAGTTGTCGCGTTGGTCGCTAACCATAGAGTATTTGGGACGGCTGTCCACAATTCAAAGGCAATGGGTTGAAAAGCAGTCGATCCTCGTGGGGTCGCTCCTGGGGAGTGTTGCGCTATCCACCTCCGTCTTTCAACGCTCCCACCAACTGCCGAGCTTGTATCAACCCCTGAACTAGGGCACTTGTACTTTCCATCTTAGGCACAGACACCCTGTTTGAGCATGGCCAGAAGGGGGCTAATTTGTCAATTGGTTGCCCCCCCGGGGGCCAAGCCCCACCTACCCAAGATGACCCCTGGGCGATTTCCAGGTCAATTTTTTCCAGCAGGGGCCGCACTAAACTGCGGGCGTAGCTACCGTAGGCAATCCCGGCCACCGTTGGGGCAGGGGTCTGAGCCCCAGGCCCCTGATCGGGACAACGGGCCAACCTAGGCTCGCGCAGCAAACCTAGGCGGCGCAACTTGCTGACCGTGTAGGCATTGGTACCGCCCGCCACCTGCACATAGCCCGGTAGCCCAGCTTTGAGAATCTTTTCCGCTAATCGAATGGTGGCATGGGTCGTGCCTTTGCCCAAATCCCCGCTCATCGGTCGGCCATCGGTCTGCCAAATCAGAGGGATGTCGAGGGGAGTCATGATGGCGTAGAGATCCCGCAGGTAGGCCACAACCTGCGGGTGATCGGGACAACTGATGGAAATCAGCTTGAGCTGCGATCGCCAGGGTTGTAATCGCTGCCAGAGGTCGGCAACCTCGGTTTGGCGGCCGGCCTGGGTATGAATTTCGACCG
>DVEE01000390.1 GCA_015295885.1 Leptolyngbyaceae cyanobacterium M65_K2018_010 | reverse complement strand
AATAAAAGTACCGACTCCTGACTTGAATCTGTCCCACCGACCCACCCCCTTACCCACCCACGACCGATCACCACCGGGATCTTATTCTCCCGCTGATCTCTTAGCTAATCGGACCTGATAATCCCAGAATTCCACAACGCTCCCCCAAGGGGCTAGCCGCCCTGACCCATACGGCGAATATTGAGCACATCGGTCATTTTGCGAATTTGGCTAAAGGTTTGGTCTAAATGGGCGTGATCCCGTACATCTAGGCCCAGGTCAATTTCAGCGGTTTGACCGGGAAATGTCTTGACCTGGGCCTTGTGCACATTGATTTGCAGATCGGAAAGGTGGGAGAGAATATCCTTCAGCACCCCTACCCGGTCAATCACCTCAATCTTGACCTCCACCGGGTAGGTTTGGCGAGAACCGCTGGCCTCAGTGGAGTTCCAACTGACTGGAATCAGGCGATCGCCGGGAATCCCGTCCACATTGGGACAGCCCTGACGGTGAATGGCAATGCCCCGGCTACCCAAGGAAACACTGCCAATAATCGGCTCTCCGGGTAGGGGGGTACAACAACCGGCAATGTGATACACCAGCCCTTCAATCCCCAGGATTGGCGCCTTGGATAGGGGAGGACGAGGTTTGGTGGGGCTGGTGACTGCCCCAGCCAAAAAGTGGTCAGAATCTTCCAGGGAGGCTTCCGAGGAAATGGTTTCCAGGGGCTGCTTGGCCTTAATGGCTTCCCGCAAGCGATTGACAAATAGATTGAGGGTCACTTCTCCGTAGCCCAAGCCGGCTAACAGATCGTCTACGGTTTGATAGTTGCAGCGTTCTGCCGCCAGTTGGGCCTGCTCCGATTTCAGCAGGGCGTCGAAGCCGTTGCGGCCCAGTTCCTTCTCTAGCATTTCGCGGCCCCGGGCAATGTTGTCGTCCCGATAGGATCGCTTATACCACTGGCGAATGCGGTTGCGGGCACTGGGCGTAACCACAAAGTTCAACCAGTCCAGGCTGGGGTGGCTATTCTTTTGGGTCAAGATTTCGACGATATCGCCGTTTTCCAGCAGGGTGTCGAGGGTCACAATACGGCCGTTCACCTTAGCCCCAGCGCAATGATTACCCACCTCCGTATGGATGCGATAGGCAAAATCCACGGGGGTAGCGCCGCGACTCAGGGGGATGACATCCCCATCGGGGGTGAAAACGTAGACATCCTCGTCAAATAGATTGCCCTTAACGTTCTCCAGGAATTCCTGGGCATCCTTGAGGTCGTTTTGCCATTCTAAGAGCTGCCGCAGCCAGGTAAATTTTTCGTCGTCCGCCGTCACCTGCCTATGGGTAGACGTGCCCGTTTCTTTGTATTTCCAATGGGCAGCAATCCCATACTCGGCGATGTGGTGCATTTCCAGGGTGCGAATTTGCACCTCAATGGGCTTGCCCTTATTACCAATCACCACCGTATGCAAGGACTGGTAGCGATTGGGCTTCGGTAGACCGATATAGTCTTTGAAGCGACCCGGGATAGGGCGAAAAGCATCGTGGACGATGGCCAGGGCCCGATAGCATTCTTCGTTAGTGCCCACAATCAAACGCACCGCCGCCACGTCATAGATCTCATGGAAATCTTTCTGTTGCTTTTCCATCTTGCGGTAGATGCTGTACAGGTGCTTGGGACGACTGCTAACATCTACCACCTGAATACCGGCCTGGTGCATTCGCTGGCGTAGGGTTTCAGCCACCTGAATTAGGCGAGCTTCCCGATCGGCTCGCTTTTCGGTGACATACTGCTGCATTTGCCGGTAGGCTTCTGGCTCTAGGTACTTGAAGGAGAGATCCTCCAGTTCCCACTTAAACCGGCCAATCCCCAGCCGGTTCGCTAGGGGGGCGAAGATTTCCATGGTTTCCCGGGCAATGCGGCGACGCTTTTCGTCGCTGAGGTGCTCCAGGGTTCGCATATTGTGCAGCCG
>DVEE01000170.1 GCA_015295885.1 Leptolyngbyaceae cyanobacterium M65_K2018_010 | reverse complement strand
GTGCGCCTCCACAACAACCAAACCGGCTGGATTTCCAGAACTGGGGTGAATGGCCTGGGGAGCAATGTTACCCGTTTGAGTGCGTCTCAATGTGGGCGCTAGGGGGCTGCGAACCGACTCCGTTGTCTATACTCCACCGATTCGTTCCAGGTGATGGAACAGTCTCCAACATTTTTCCTTGTTTCTTGAATCACAAAACCCGTTATGAAACTAAAGAACCTGTCTTTATCTTTGGCCCTGGCCGTGGTATCCGTTGGGGTTGCTTTGGGGGCCAAGGCCGATACGGTGCCCGCCCATTGCGATCTGTACGCACCGCGCGAAGACTACCCCTCCCTGTCAAGCGTCTGCACCTTTTCGCAACGGCAGGGCTATATCACCATAAACCTGCAATCCAACGGGGTGAGCTACGAGCTGTCTCCCGTGCCCAACGCTGCCCCGGGTAATTTTAGAGATCAGCACGGCAAAGCAGTCTACCGCCAGAGCGGCCTGGGCAGTGCGGGTACGATTTTTGAGTTTGTGGATGGCTCTCACCTCTGGGTCTATTGGGATGAAAGCACCTTTAGCACCACCCCCGCCACCCAAGGCATTGGCAGCGACCCCGTCACCCAGGGCATAGGTGGCAGTAGTGCTCGCATCGGCACACTGGTGGCCCACAGTCGCGGTTCGCAGATTAACCTGCGCAGCCAGCCCACGGTGCGATCGCGGGCTCTAGGCTACGGGCTGGCGGGCGATCAGGTTCAAATTTATCTGTGCCAACCAGACACCGATACCCCCGGTAGCGACCTGAACTGGTGCAATGTGCAGTTTGTGGTGTCGGGTGCCAATGGCTGGATCCGCAGCGACTTCATCATCTTTCCGTCTGACGGTTTTTAATGGCTATCTCTAGCCCAACGCAGCACCAGTTTGCCTAGGCTCACGGGCCAGATCGTTTTGTGACTCCAGCATTGGGCTGGGTGCCAACACCAGTTCAAAACCTGTAGTGTTCTGACTCAGAGAACGTTACACCTAGGGTTGGAGTTGATTTATTCCCAATTTTTGATCTCCCTTTGATGCGACTATGAAATTTTCTTTGCCCCAGTGTTCTGCTGTTCTCGTGATGGCCGGTATGGGTTTTGCTGTACCTGCGATCGCCAGCCATGAGGTGCCTGTGCTCATCGCCCAGGCCACCCCCGCGACTACCTTCATGACAGCTGCGCCGCCCGATGGTATAGCCATTCAAATTCAGGATGGCGAGTTCTTTTTCCACGACATCTTGGTGCGCTCCTACGGCAATCTTTTCACGGCTACCGATGGTCGCGTACGGGTCAACTACGACCTCGATACCGGCCGAGTTGTAGTGATCAATGCGGTCACCGGCACCGAGTTCTACAACTACATCTTTACTGAAGCCTCTCGTGCTCCCGCACCGAGTAGGAGCAGTGCTAGCTCTAATGCTCCTCAATCGACGACGCTAACACCCATCGGTAACGGTCAAATTTCTGCCTACATCACCGATGGCGAGTTTTCCTTTAGCGGTGCGCTCACCCGCACCTCGGGTAATGTCTTTGTGGGCGAAGATGGCCGCGTGCGAGTGATGTATGACCAGAGTGCCGGGCGCATTGTGATCATTAACGTGGTCACGGGCACCGAGTTTTACAACTACATCTACAGCACTGCTAACGAAGGAGCCTTGTAGGAGAGGATCCCCCCTGCCCCTTTTTGAGGGGGGTGCCGAGAGAGACGTTTAGCGCTAGCACCTGGGGGATCAGCGGGGCCGAGAAGCCCGAGAGGATCCCCTGCGCCCTGATAGAAAACCCTTCCCCTCCTAGGAGGGGATTTGACAGATCACTTTTTTTGAGAACTAACGATGAAAAAACACCTGTTTTCGCCAGTCTCTGGGGCAGCGATCGCCCTGCTGAGCCTAGCTGCCTGCCAAACGCCCCAAAGCCCTAATGCAACGGCTGAGTCAGCCTCACCCGACACGACGGTAGCCCCGCCCGCCGATCTGGCCGAGGGCGTTAGTCTCAGCGCCGATGGTCAAACCCTGATCCTGGCTAACGGCAGCATCTTTGAAGCCTACTGCAATGGGGGCCAGGGCGCACTGGCGATTTCTGCCGTCGGGGAAGCAGGGGGAGCCTTTCAGGTGCTGAGCTGTGGGCCAAGCTTCGAAGCCTTTGATGCCGCCAGGGCCAATGGCTTTGCCGGTGTCACCTATGTGGCCCCAGTGGTGGCCGATGGTGCCCTGCGGCTACAGGATGGCGAATACACCAAGGTGCAGTGTCTGGCCGATCACGCTGGGCTGGCCCCCATGCTGCCTGAGAGACCTGATGGGCACATGAACTTAGAGTGCATTTAGACGGTTGCGGCCAGGGTGCCGTTGGATTGATCTGGTAGAGGATATCCATTGGCCACCAGGAAAAACTGGAAGCCAACTTGCCATCAAGTCCAGTGTTTGTTGCCGTTGCTGTTTATCCCATCACTCCATAACTGATGAAACCAGTCTTTTTAACCGCCACCTTAGCTGGAACGTTGTTAGTCGCCACGGTCGCCTGCACACCACAACCCTCAGAGCCTCAGACCTCCGCTCCGGTTGAGTCCCCTACGACTCAATCCCCCAGCGCCACCCCGGAGGCCAAGCCAACTCTGCTCACCTATGACGGCCCAGCCCAGAAGATTCCTGTCAAGGCTCAATACCCCAACACCATGGAGGTTTCGGGGACAGGCAGCGGCGAAGGGGTGGGGGTTTTCTTTACCTTCAAACCCCAGGCCAATGCCCTGGATGAAGCCGAGGTGCATGTCTTTCTGCCCGCTGGGGTGGCAACCGCCGCAGAACAAGAACCTTTTGTCACCGGTCCCAACGGCTTAATAGCAAATAACGGTTGGGTGCCGGATAGTACCCAGGCGAGCGGGTCGCCAGATTTTTCCTACCCATGGGTAGAGAAGATTATCAACTTCAGTAGCGACAAAGAACAGTCAGGTCACGTTTTGCTGGGCCAAACCAACGGCCAGGCCGTGCAGGTGACCTTGCTGTACCCGGCTGAAATGGCTGACGCCTACTGGCCCGCAGCCAACACCATCCTCGACAGCTTGACCTTTGAGCCGAGTCTGCTACCGGTGACCACCTCCCCCCTATAGGGCTGTTCCAGCAGCTCCATTGCCTTCAGCCCTATCTCCTTTCCAGTTCTTTATGGCATCCGTTCAACGCCTGCTCCTTTTTGGTTTATCGCTACTGCTCGCCCTGGGGTTGAACCTGGCGATGGGCCAACCCAGCCAGGCTCAGTTTTCGCTGCCCAATGGCCTTGGCGGCAAGGGGCCGGTGGGACCACCGCAGGCCGTGACCCGCTACGGCAATGTGGAGGCGATCGCTGTGGAATCGCCCCTCAGCGCCACCACGCTGTTCACCATTGCCTCGCCCACGGTCTATGACCGATCGCCGGATGCGGTGGGAGAACGTCAGACTGTCGAGCAGCGGGCCGAGGAAATTCAGGCCAAGCTGCTGCTGTTGCTGAAGCGGCCCATGAACCCCGAGAGCCTGGTGTTTGAGGTGTCGCAGCTCAACAATGTGGCCGTCATCGATGTTCGGGATGACCAGTTTCCCCGGCCCCTGGTGCTGCTGTCGGTGACGGAATTTGACGCCGACTTTAACGGCCAGCCCATCGACGTATTGGCTAACCAGTGGCGCGACATTCTAGAAAACGAACTTCGCAATGGCTTAGCCAAACTGCCCGACGACCAGCGGCGGGTAAACCACATTCTGCTGGGGCTGGGATTGCTGACCGCTGGGCTGGGGTTGCTCAAGTACGGGCTGTGGCGACGGCAAAGGCAGCTGCGGCGACAGAAGAAAGCGCTGCGATGGTCAAAGACCGACCCTAAGGGGTCATCGGCGGCGGTCTCGGCGGCTAAGCCGGTAGATAGGCCAGCCGCCTCCCTGGATGAACAACTGCCCCAGGCGCGGACGGCCTTTTTGCAGCGGCTCCCCCAGGTCTTTACCCTCGATCGCCAGCTGGCGGCCCTGGACTTTCTCCAGTGGCTGTTGTTTTGGCTAATGATTTTGGCCTGGTTTAGCGGCTTTTTCTGGGTGGCGGGCGTGTCGCCCTATCTAATTCGCAATCGGTTTAAGTTTTTGGATGTGTCGCTGGCCCTGCTCCTGCTCTGGTTTTTGACCGGGCTGGCGATTCGTATCAGCCGCCGCCTGATCGACATCGTCATTCATCGCTGGAAACCCTTTGATCGCTTGGATTTTCTCGATTTTGGCGATGCCCAGCGCCGCCAGCTGCGCAGCTCCACCATCGCTGGGGCGGTCAAAGGGCTGGTGACGATCGCGATCGTCCTTTTCGGCCTGCTCTCAGCACTAAATGCCCTGGGGCTGCCCACGGCGTCGGTGGTGGCAATCGGCAGTTTAGCGGGTCTGGCGATTACCTTTGGCTCGCAGAACCTGATCAAAGACCTGGTGAATGGCTTCTTTATTTTGGCCGAAGACCAGTATGCGATCGGCGATGTGATTGACCTGGGCTCAGCCAAGGGGTTGGTGGAAAACCTCACCATGCGGGTGACACAGCTGCGCAGCGGCAGCGGCGAACTGGTGACCGTGCCCAACAGCAGCATTACCCAGGTCAAAAACCTGACCCGCAACTGGTCGCGGGTGGAATGGGCGATCGATGTGGCCTACCACACCAACCCAGACCAGGCGCTGGCGGTACTGAACGATGTCGCCCAAACCCTCTACAACGACCCTGACTGGCACGACAAAATTTTGGCCGAGCCCACGGTGTTGGGCATCGACCATGTCTCCCACAGCGGCCTGACCCTCACCACCTGGATTCAGACGACCCCCGCCCAGCAGTGGGCAGTAGGGCGAGAATTTCGCCTGCGGGTGCGGCGCGCCTTGGCAGAGCAAGGTATCGAGATCGGCATTCCCCAGTACTACTCATTGGATGAATCGGTGAAGTTGAGCGATCGCCCCCAGCCTAACGGTCATAACCATGCTGATACCGATACCCATCCCTGATTGCAGCAATAGCCCTGAAAAGCCCCCGGTGAGGCTAGATCCCAGGGTTCTTCTGGTGGATAGACAAAATTTTCTAGCAAACATGACAAAGAACCCTGGGATCTCTATGTGCGAGCGTCCCCCCTTACCCAAAAATTTGCGCCACCGTCAGCCCAAACCCTGGCACCACGGTAGATTGAATGGTCTCTGCGCCGCTGTAGACCCGGTCTTCGTACTGCCCGTTCACCCACAGGCACAGCGTCACCTGCCGGGTTTCTGGATCGACAATCCAGTACTCTTCAATGCCACGGGCCGCATATTCGGTGTGCTTGTAGCGGTAGTCGCGTTCGCGATTGGCCTGGCCAGGGCTGACCACCTCCACCACCAGGGCCGGGGGCGGCATATCGCGGGTGATCGTGGCACGGGTCGCCCCGGCCACAGCGGCCTTCGACGCTTCGGTATGCACCAGCAAATCGGGAATTCGCGCCGTGGCACGGCGTCCCGTGACTTCAATTTCCGTTCCCCAAACCACCCAGTCCGCCGAGATGTGTTTGATCAGTTCCAGGAAGATTTTTCTAGCAATGCTGAGGTTTTCGTCACTTTCGGGGGGCATTTCCACCAGCACTCCGTTCATCAGTTCGTAGCGGGTATCGGTGCCGTCGTCGTGGCGCAGATAGTCCTCAAAGGTCAAAAGCTGGGTTTCCGTCGAGAGGGCTGGGCTCATGGGTACAGTGCTCCGCTCACGCAAGGCCGTAGACCCCATTCTATCGAAGACCAGATCCCAGGGTTCTTTGGGTGGGCAGGCCAACACTCGTGGTTAACAGGCTAAAGAACCCTGGGATCTCGACCCACTGTACCCAATGCTTGCTTAACTCGCTTTTTCTATCCATCTAGGAAATACCCCTATGACTCACTTCTTCACTCGTTTGATCGGATTCACCGCCCTGGGCGTTGCCATCGCCATGGCCAGGCCAGCGATCGCCACTCCCCCCACCAGCCCCGCTTGGGAATCTACCGACTGCTCCACCTTTGGTCTGAACGCGCTGCTGAGCGCCATGTCTGACTGTGGCTATGTCACCGTGCCCGAGCGCCATAGCCAACCCGATGGGCCGACCATTCAGGTGGCAGTAGTCAGAACCCGCAGCCTTGGCAACGACCCTGCCCCAGACCCCTTGTTTATGGAAAATGGTGGCCCCGGTAGCACCACCATTGACACCTTTGCGGTCGGCGTGTTGCCCAACTGGCCGGTGTTGCCCGCCTTGCTGCAAGAGCGCGATCTCGTGTTTGTCGATCAGCGGGGCACTGGGCATTCACGCCCCTTCTTTAACTGCCCCGAGAAAACCGAGCACAATATCGCGGTGGCTCGCAACGAGATCGCCCCCACCGATACCCAGTGGATGGTGGCCTGCCGCGATCGCAGCCTTGCCGCAGGCATTAACCCCAACGCCTTCAACACCATCGAAAATGCCGCCGATATCTATGCGGTGGCCGAAGCCCTGGGCTACGACCAGTTTAATTACTACGGGGTGTCCTATGGCACGCTGCTGGGGCAGTACGTGCTAGAGCAGGCGGAGGAACACACCGCCCAGCTCCGCAGTGCGATCATCGACGGGGTGGTGACGACAAATATCGACTTTAACCTGGCCGCCACCTATACCTTGAGCGGGGCACTGCGCAACCTGTTTGCCGCCTGCGCCGCCGATGCCCAGTGTAATCAGACCTACCCCAACCTGGAAACGGTCTTTCTGAGCGTGCTGGATCGGCTAGAGCAAACCCCCGTGCCGCTGACGCTCAAAATCCCCGGCACCGAGGAAACCCTCGAAACCACCCTAGACCGAGACGAATTTCTGCTGTTTTTTGAACCCTATATGGCCGGCAGTGGTAATGCCTCAGCCCTGCCCAAGAACATTTATCAGGCGGCTAAGGGAGATTTTAGCTGGGCCGTATCCGCAATCTCGGAGGCGCTCCGGGACGATGATAGTGGCACAGGCATGTATCACACGGTGCTCTGTTCGCGGGTCGATTCCATAGCAGTAGATCCGTCTACCGTGTTTCCTGCCCCCTACCCGCAACTGCTCGCGATCGGGGAGAGTGAGAGTGCTTCCACCAAGCGCTTCTGCGAACTGCTTCAGGTTGAGCGAGAGCCGGTCTTCGCCTACGACAACCCCGAGATTCCCGTCTTAGTGCTGAATGGCGGCTACGACCCGGTTACGCCCCAACGCTACGGCGAGACCGTTGCCCGCAATTTCCAGAATGCCCATGTCTACACCTTCCCCGGTGTGGGCCATGGCTCGATGTTTGCACCAGCGGGCACCCCAGCCGCGACCTGTGTGGAGGCGATCGCCCTCGATTTTTTGGCTGATCCCAACCAGACGCCCGAGAGTAGCTGCCTGAGCGAGGTCAAACCCAGGTTTGAGTACGAGTAGGTCATTGCCCAGCGTGACGCACCGCCCCCCTCCACCGTCTCTCATGCAAAAGCCACCATGCCTAACTTGACCCCCAGTCGATCAACCCATCCAACCACCAGCCAGCCCAGATCTTGGCGGTCGTGGCCCAAGCTTCTGAATCTACCCATTAGGCAGGGGTTTTGTGGAGTGATCGCGCAAAGTTCAAGACCTGCTGCTGGCGATCTTCCGGCAAGGTTTGCAGCAGCGCTGCAAGGCGATCAACTAGGGGCACCCAAGCCTTGGTGGAATTTTTCCACACCACGACAAACTGTTCAGGTTCAAGGGCTTGCAGGGCCAGGGTGGCTCCCTCGGCATCCGCAAATTCGACTTCGTAGGCGTGGTTGTCATAGGTCTCGACGATGGTACCCAATGCGCCTGCCTGGAGTGCGGCCTCAGGGAGGTCAACCAAAAGCTCAACCACATCTAGCAATTCGGGTTTCATCTACGCCTCCGAACATACAACGTAGCCAGTCTGGCCAGGTTTTCACCGGGTCTCACAATCCAGCCTGTGCGAACCATCTCCTGCTGCCCTGGTTCTACCCCCATTATCACCAAGTCCACCTGAAAGCGCTGACCAT
>DVEE01000048.1 GCA_015295885.1 Leptolyngbyaceae cyanobacterium M65_K2018_010 | reverse complement strand
CGAAAGATCAAACTGGAGCCGAGGAGAACAGCCAAAGTCCCAGCGACAGTGACCTTATTTACGGTCGCCATGCCGTCGCCGCCGCCCTAGAAAGCCATCGGCCCCTAAATCGAGTTTGGGTCAATGCTCGCATTCGCTACGATCCGCGCTTTTTATCGCTGATTGACGAAGCCAAGGCCAGTGGCGCCGTAATTGACGAGGTAGATACGAAACGCCTGAATCAGATTACCGAAGGGGCTAACCACCAGGGCATTGCGGCCCAGGCTGCTTCCCACCAATACCAGGATCTTGACACCCTGATTGACACCGCCCTGGCTGCCGTCAAGTTGCCGGTAATTGTGGCCGCAGACGGTATTACTGATCCCCATAATTTAGGGGCCATCATTCGTACCGCCGAAGCCCTAGGAGCCCAGGGCGTAGTCATTCCCCAGCGGCGAGCGGCCGGTATAACCTCCACCGTGGCTAAGGTGGCGGCTGGAGCCCTGGAGTATTTGCCCGTAGCCCGCGTTGTCAATCTCAAGCGCGCCTTAGACACCCTGAAGGAACGGGGCTTTTGGATTTATGGCCTAGCCTCCGAAGCTAGCCAACCCATCCACCGCATTACCTTTGATCGGCCGACCGTGATTGTAGTGGGTGCCGAGGGGGATGGTCTCAGCCTCAGCGTCCAGCAAAGCTGTGATCAGCTCATGGCTATTCCCCTGCGGGGCAACGTTCCTAGCCTAAATGCATCAGTGGCTACAGGAATGGCGCTCTATGAGGTTTATCGTCATCAATGGGTAGCGCAAATACAAATTTCCTCTTGGCAAAACCAAAAGCCAGCCAGTATAAACAAACAAGGGGCGGCGTTACCCCCTGACATGCCTGAAGCATGACAGTTCAGCCAATAGTTTTATCAACAGACGAGATAATCAGCTTAGACGGGCAAAAGCTATGAAAACTTCATTTGGGCGTTTTTTTGAGAATCTGTTGGGTTTCAGCAAGGCATGGTGGATCGAAATTAAGACCAGTCAACCGGCTTGTACCTATTACTTCGGCCCTTTCAGCAGTGAAGCTGAAGCTGAAAGCATGAAGGGGGGCTATATCGAGGACTTGGAGCAAGAAGGAGCGCAGAATATCCGCTGGGTGATCCAACGGTGTAGCCACCCCGATCAGCTGACCATCACCGAAGAGTGGGACAGTCCCCTAGGGGGCTTTTCTTCACCTGTTTTAAGCGGACAATCCTAGCAAAATCAGCTAATTGAGCTCGCTAGCCTAGCGGCCTAGGGACGGTCACCCGAAACTCGTTCTAGTGACTTAGGCCAGTGGCAGCATCTGGCCTTTTTACTGGGTATCGATGGGGGATCAGGATCTAGCAATCCAGTAGTTCACTCAGGAAATCTATCGAGGGTGATGGCCTCAAGACGATCCGGCCTGAGTAGGGTTCGGTTTTGTTGATCCAACTACAGGGTCAGGGTTGAACTGGTTCTCGACCCCATGCTAGTCTAATAGACCTAAAGGACGTATAGCTCAGTTGGTTAGAGCACCACGTTGACATCGTGGGGGTCACTGGTTCGAGTCCAGTTACGTCCATAAGGGTTTCAGCCCCTAGGGCAAGGGTTTCACCGATAGTAGCATTCACGCCGCTAGTGCCTGGTGATGCTTTCTGAAGCGTGGTGAAACAGTATTTTGTGGGCAGATTGTGTGTAAGGATTTTGAGGCTTGAAAGCCTTGCTTTTTTACTGAAGTTAATCGCCAGCCCTGCTAGAACTCTGGCAGTTTAGGCGGGTTAATCATGTGGCCATAGGTTTCAGCCACCATGCGGGTACTGGCATGGCCTGCAATCTGTGCGGCCTGGGGTAACGACCAGCCCTCATACTCAATACCATGGCTGAGCAGCGTATGGCGGCTGGTGTAGGGCGGTCGGTACTCGATGCCAGCGCGTTCACAGGTGCGTTTCCAGACCCGTTCCCTGAA
>DVEE01000466.1 GCA_015295885.1 Leptolyngbyaceae cyanobacterium M65_K2018_010 | reverse complement strand
AAACCGCCGAGCCCGTGCGTGGTTAAGCAGACCAGGATCGACCGGTTAACCGGGCTGTCCCCGGAGGAACGGGCGAAGCACCATCGCCGGTTTCAGCTTGAGGCTCAGCAACTCGCCACCCTGGGACAGCATCCCCAAATTCCCCAACTGCTGGACGTGGTGGACAATGACCAGGGGCAGTTTTTAGTACAGGAATATATCCCCGGGCCTAATCTGGATCAACTGGCCCAGCAGCAACCGATGGACGAAGCTCAGATTCGCCGTATTCTGGCGGATCTATTGCCGGTGCTTCAATTTGTTCACAGCCACCGTGTCATCCATCGGGATATTAAGCCGGCTAATATTATTGCTCCTCCCCCTCCCCAAGCCTTAGTGCTGGTCGATTTTGGGGCCTCAAAGTATATCTACGACCAGGCTCTTTTGGAGAAAACCGGTACGGTGATTGGTAGTGCGGGCTACGTTGCCCCGGAGCAAGCCCTGGGGAAGGCGGTCTTTGCCAGTGATATTTTTAGCCTGGGCTTGACCTGCCTGCATTTGCTGACGGGGCTCCACCCCTTTGATCTCTATTCGGTGTCTGACGATGCCTGGGTCTGGCAACCCTTTGTCGCCAACCCCGTGAGCCCGGCCCTGGGTAGGGTGCTGGATCGCATGGTGAATCGCTCCCTCAAGGAGCGCTACGGTAGTGCCCGAGAGGTGATGGCGGATCTGCGCTGGGGTGGTTTGTCGTGGGTAGGGCCCCAACGGGGAGGTGCCCTCCCAATGGCTGCTCCACCGGGGCAAATAGCGCTGACCCTGCCCCAGGTCACCTGGGAACAACGCTTTGTCATCCATTTGCCAGGGGTTTTGGCCCATGCCATTGCCTTGAGTCCCAATGGTCGTGCCCTAGCGACAGGCTGTTCTGACGGTTCGGTGCGCCTATGGGACTGCACCAACGGGGAAGCCATTCATACCTTTAGCAAGCCCCTCTTTGGCCTGGGGCATCGAGGGGCGGTGAACGGAGTAGTCTTTACCCCCGATGGTTCTGCCCTGATCAGTGGCGGCGAAGATGGTCAGGTGATTCGGTGGGATTTGGCGGACTATGGTCGGCGGCGGCTGCCCCTAGCCGGATGGCTGGTGTCGGCGCTGGTGGTTACCCCCGATGGTGAAACCCTGGCGGTGGGTACGGGGGATGGGCACATTCATCTCTGGCCGTTAACCCAGCCCAAACCGGCCAAAACCTTGATTCACCACCAGGATCAGGTGATGGCCCTGGCGGTAGAGCCAGAAGGACAAGTGTTAATCAGTGGCAGCCGCGATCGCACCATTCGCCTCTGGGCGCTGCCCTCAGGGCGACTCCTGCAAACCCTGACGGAACCCCTGGCGCCGATTACGGCCCTGGCTTGTCACCCCCAGGATGGTCGCCTGGTTAGCGGTGATCAGGGGGGACGGGTGCAGGTGTGGAGTCCCCAGGATGCCGAGGTTGGCGCGGTGATTCAGCAGTTTTCTAGCTCGATTAGGGCCCTGGCCATCAGTCCCGATGGTGGTTGGCTGGCAGTGGGAGATGAAGATGGTCATCTGGCCCTGTTAAATCTGCAATGGCAGGGGCAGGCCATTCAGCTACACCATGCTTGGGCAATTCAGGCTGTTGCCTTTACCCCCGATAGCCGCATGGTGGTGAGCAGCGGGGCCGATGAAACTCTGCGGTTTTGGTGTCTGGAAGAGGGGTAGGCCCCGTCTCAAGCAGTCGCCAGTTGGCCCTAGGAGGGGGGCAAGCGCTGGTTCAGGAACAGGACTAAATCTGCACAGGTGGCCAGTTGGGTTTCATCAAACTGGTCAGCCAGATCTACCCCAAAGGTGTTGTAAAAGTCTTCGCAGAGGGTGATGCCCCAGTCAAACCAGCAAACCGCGGGCAGTTGCAGGTCTTCCAGCAGACGATCGTTGGGTCGCAGACGACCGATTTCTAGGCCTGAGTAGGC
>DVEE01000377.1 GCA_015295885.1 Leptolyngbyaceae cyanobacterium M65_K2018_010 | reverse complement strand
AATCCGAGCGGTGCATGCTGGTTATCGGCAGAGTGCCCGGAAAGTTCAGTAAAGTGTCATAGCAGAGATCCTCAATATCGGGCCGGCGCACGTAGGTCGGAAACGGTCGGTCAGAGTTATTCTCGATGCTGGGCAGAGCTGCCCTAGAGTTCTTGGCTCCCCTAGCCTCGCTAGCGGGCTGGCCAGGCTGAAGTTGAGTTTCCCAATAGCGGCGCAGGGGTTCCCTGAGGCTATTTTTCTTCACCTTATCGCCCACGGCTTCGGACAGCAGTTTCCACAGCTTAGGGGCAATGTCTTGGCTGATGTAGCTGGTAGAGTACTGGTTACGAGCGGCGATTTGATCGTAGGAATCCCGTTCCCAGGCCCCTTTAAGCACCAGGATTTCGATATCGGTGAGGGGGCGGCCCTGCACCTGATGCAGGGCTAGATTAGCCGCCTCAAGGGCTTGTTCGATTTCGAAGGTAGGGGTCATAGGAGGCGTGCCATAGACGGTGTCTGGGAAGCTCTAGGGAAAGGCAGAGGGGGTGATCGGTAGCTAGGGACTCTTCAGTTAGACCTAACATATCAAACCACTGGGTTAGGTGACCCAGTGGATTAATTCATCGTTTCCATGAACGCCCGTGAATCTAGCCACCGATGGGCTTGCCCTGGTCTTGCAGCCCCTGCCGAAAGGCTTTTGCGGCTGCTAACGGGTTTGGGTTTTGTAGACAGCGAGTTAACAATTCTAGATCCAGGTCGGGCAATACTTCGCTGCGCTGAATGGGTTCGTAACCGGCGGTCTCGGCAAACTGCATGGGGGTTTCCTCGCGCTGGTGGTATAGGGAAAGTCGATTCTGTTGCCAGAACCATACTTCCCGTACCCCTAACCGACGGTACAACTCTAGGCGATTGATGCTGCCACTGGTGACGATGACTTCGATGGCTAGATCGGGAAATGCCTTATCTGTACCGATGCAGTAGCTTTCATCGGGTTCACCGCCGGCTTTTTGCTCTGCTTGTTTAAGGGTGGTTGAGCCCATCGGAAAGAATTCGGTGTCGGTTTCCAGAAAATATAATTCCAGAAGATTGCCAATCAACGTTTTCCCGATTTCATGATTGCGACTCGGAGCTAAGATTTCTAACACCCCATCTAAAAAATACACCCGATAGGCCGACCCATCCCCCAAATCCGCCAGCAGGACTTCGTACTGATCCCACGACACCCGACTGAGAACCCGTCGTTCTTCTGGATCGTCCAGGGTAATCCGACTGGCCAATTCATTTAGGAGTACCATTACCTTTAAATCCACGGTTTTCGATCATTTTAAGCTCCCTGCTCCTATCCGATTTCTAGGGCGGCGGGCCTTGGGGTTAACTCCCCTCTGAAGGGGCAGTCAGACCTAGGGCCGACGCGGAACAGCCCGGTTTGCCAGGGCTAAGGGGACCGAATTCGGAACTTTGTGGGTTGGGGGGCTCAGAGCGGCCCAGGGGGTTGATATAGTGAGTAAGCGCGGGACTACCCTGCTGTTGGATCCGTACCCTCCTTTCCCTTGATATGCATGCACCACCCAGCTTGGGAGATTGCCATGAGTTCCAGCGGTAGCGGTTTAGCCTATCGGTATCAGGTGGGGGGCAGTTTGCCGGCGGATGCCCCCACCTATATCCGTCGGGCGGCGGATGAGGAACTTTACCAGGCGCTGTTAGAGGGCGAATATTGCTACGTCCTAAACTGTCGCCAAATGGGAAAGTCTAGCCTCCAGGCCCATGGGGTGGCCTGTGCCGAGGTTGAACTCAGCGGCATTGGTAGTCAGCAGATTACCAGCCAACAGTGGTACGGCGGGTTGATACAAGAGCTGGTGAGCGGCTTTGAGCTGGAGGTGGATTTAGTGGCCTGGCTGTGCGATCGCACCCACCTATCGCCGGTCAAATGCCTGGGTGAGTTCATCAACACCGTGCTGCTGGAGCAAATTCAGCAGCCCATTGTGGTCTTTATCGATGAGATCGACAGTACCCTGAATTTAAGTTTTCCGACGGACGATTTCTTTGCCCTGATTCGCTACTGCTATGAACAACGGGCCATGAAGGCTAAGTACCAACGCTTGACCTTTGTGCTACTGGGGGTGGCCACCCCCTCTAACCTGATCCAAAATAAGGCGTCGGCCATTCCCTTCAATATTGGTCGGGCCATTCAACTGGAAGGCTTTAAGCTGCACGAGAGCACCCCCCTACTGCATGGGTTAGCCGGGGTGACCCCCCATGGGGAAGCCATCCTAGCTGAAATTCTAGACTGGACCGGAGGCCGCCCCTTTTTGACCCAAAAGCTCTGCCGCCTGGTGGTCGAATCCATCGAAAAGGGGAGTGATGGCCCTGGCCGCCGACCCCTCTCGGCCACCCAAAGCCAACAGTGGGTACGAGAGATTGTCCAGGCTCAACTGCTTGACCACTGGGAAGCCAAGGACGAACCGGAACATTTAAGAACTATTCGCGATCGCCTAGTGCACAGCGAACAAAGCCGCGAACTCTTGCAACTCTACAAACGGGTCCTCCAGGGAGACAGCATCCCCATCGACAACCACCTCGATCAGCTAGAACTTCGCCTCACCGGGCTGGTGATCAACCAAACCGGCTACCTGGCGGTTTCTAACCGGATTTACCAAACCATTTTTGACCTCAACTGGGTGGAAAAACAACTGCGATCGCTCCAGGTTAAGGAGGGGTATCGCATTTCCGCCGTCAGCGACCTGTGGGACAAATTGATTGACCCAGAATAGGCTCAGCAGGCTGGAGGGTTTAGGACACCGCGGGCCCCACGGTGATGGCCTCGACCACCTGCTTCATCGTGGCGGTATAGGGGTTGTCCGGATACTCCAGCACAAAAATGCCCTTACTGCCCAAATCCATCATCTCCTCGGTCACCGGAAACACCCCCAACACGGGGGTATTAAATTTCGCAGAGATTTGGGCCTGTACTTCCTTGGGATTGTACTTGGGCAGCAGTTTGTTCACCAGCAGAGAAATTCTGGGCGTATTCAGCTTTTGGGCCACTTGCAGAGTCACCGCCGTACCCTGAAAGTCTTGCTGATCGGGGCGCAGGATGACAATCAGCTGATTGGAAATGGCAATGGACAGCAGGGTCTCCTCATTCATGCCGGGGTGGGTATCGATCAGCAGGTAGTCCAACGCCAGGCTGAGACAAATTTCATGCAACCCCTGGGTGAGCAGAAGGACGTTGTAACCCTCCTTAAGAATGCGAGCAATTTCCCCCATCTTGATGCTGCAGGGCACCAAAAAGATTTTTCCCTGGGCTTGGGCGATCGCCGCCGGGGTTACCTCATAGGCGGCGTCTTGCAGGCTACAGCGCCCCCACAGGTAGTCGTTGAGGGAAAGTTGGGTTGAACCTTCATCCAGACCAAACAACACATGGATGCCAGGGGATTGAATATCGGTGTCGATAATGGCTACTCGCTTGCCCTGGGCCGCAATGACGGCAGCTAGGTTGGCCGTCGTATTTGACTTGCCAGTGCCCCCCCGAAAGGAGTGAATGGAAATGATCTTAGTCATGGGGCAGGGTGCAGATCCAAAAAACTGGACGGTGACCCAAGGAGTAGGGGCTTAGGTCATACCTCCACCATAAAGGGTTTTGCCCCCAAAGAGGTTAGACGCAATTGCCCTTCATTACTTAACCCCGCCGGGCCCACCTCTCCCTGGCTGATGACCAGCAAAAAGCCCTGACATCAGGGCCAGGGCGGGTAACGCTATCGAGATGGTAAAGAGGAAAGGCGATTAACGGCTGTAACGACGACCCAGGAACTTCAGTTCTTCCCCTTGGGGCTGGCGTTGGTCCACCGTATATTGCTTGACTTGGGATTTACGACCCAGGAAGGTCAGGGTTTGCTCCGTTTCGGTCACTTCAACATCAGGGGTAGCGGGGGTGTAGGTCTTGCCGAGGAAAGAGAGTTTCATAGTTGGGAGTCCTTTAGTGAGTGGCGGGTGAGCGGTGCTGCTCTTGATGATTTAAGTATCCCGATTTGAACCTCAGGTTTGTTGGGGAAAATTCAGGTGTTGAGTTCAGGTCCTGGCGGGGGCTTTTCAGGCCCTTTTCAGGTCTGTTTGGCTGTACCCTTCGGCCTTTAGGACTCCACCGCCACCGATAGGTCGGCGATGACGGCTGTTTTTGGGGAGTTCACCTTGAGGCCATGCAACAGCCGTTCCAAGGCTTGATCAAGCTAGCCAATCGGCCAGGTGATGAATTTGTTGGCTCAGGGGGTGCCCTGGAAACTTCAGATAAAACAAATCGCGACTGGCCAGGCGAATCATATCGGTCTCCAAGGGCAGAACGCCCACCACAGGAGCCTCAAAGGTCTTTTCCATAGAGGTTTTTACCTCCTGGGGGTTAAAGTCTGGCAACAGCTTGTTGACCACTAGACCCAGCTTAGGCACATTCAACCGCTTGGCCACCCGTACCGTCAGCGCCGTTCCCTGAAAGTCTTGCTGGTCGGTTCTAAGAATCACCACCAGAGCGTCGGACAGGCCGATGGACAGCAAAGTTTCTTCGTTAAAGCCAGGGTGGGTGTCGATCAACACATAATCTAACTTCAGGTGTTGCAGCAACTGTTGAAAGGCCTGGGTCAGCAAGCCAATGTCATAACCCTCACTGAGAATGGTGGTAATCTCATCCACCTTCATGCTAGAGGGAATTAGATAGATGGCCCCCCCGCGTCGGGGAATGACCTGGCTTCGTTCGGGTGGCAGAGACTGGGTGACATCAAACACCGGCGCTTCTACGGAACAACGCCCCAGCAGGTAGTCGTTCAGGGTGTGGTTGACCTGCTTCAGGTCCAGATTAAACAGCACATGAATGCCTGGAGACTGAATATCCGTATCGACCACGGCGATGCGTTTTCCTTGGGCCGCCAGGGCCACCGATAAATTGGCCACCAGGTTGGATTTACCAGTGCCCCCTCGAAAGGAGTGGACCGAGATAATTTGTCCCATAGCCCGTTGCAATTAACTGAGTCAATGTATCACGAGAGTTTGCGCCCTGGTTTTGCCCTGGTTTGGCACCGCGAGGGTAGGGCCGCCTTAGCCCAGCAGGGATTTTAAGCTGGCAGTGGTCCTGAGCAAGTTTTCGGAGATCTGGGCTATGATAGTTTGTTGAAAAATAGCCGCCGCCTTGGGATGGTCTGTAATCATGGCCTGCCAGCGATCGCGGCTGAGCCCATAGACCAGGCTAGGCTGCTGGGTTTTGGCCGCCACCCCATAGGGAGTCTCGCTAAAGAAAGCAGTCGCTCCCAGGATAGTACCGGGTTGGTAGGTACGCTCTGGCAGTGGCTCCCCGCCGGGTAGAGTACTAAAGGTTTGAATCTGCCCCGACTCTAAAAAGAAAAGCTGGGTGGCGGGTTGCCCCTGGTCAAACACCATGGCCTCTGCGGGCAGTTGCCTTTTTTCTAAATACTCCATAAACACAGGTACCTGGTCAGGGTCGGTAAAGAGCTTTTGTAAATGCAGGGGTAGAGGCACGTAGCGTCGCCGCCGCCAGGAAAGGGTGCCGAGCAGTTGTTCCTCGCACCACTGCAGCCCATGATCCAGGTCGGGTTCCAGGTGATAGACCGGATCCTCCGGTTCGAGGCAGCCCTGACGGGTGAGCAAATCCTTAAAGTCGGGCCTCAAATGGGTTAGTACCAGCCTCAGCGGCGGTTGAGCCGCCTGCTTTAGTTTGATAAAGCTATAGGCCGAGGATGAATCCATGCCGATCACCTGCTCAAAGTCCAACAGGATGAACTGGGGCATGTCTGGCTCTAGGGCCTGCATGGGTTGCTTGACCTGGGCCACCAGTTGGTTGGCGGTGCCAAAAAAAAGATAGCCTTGCAGCCTTAGGATCTGAATTTGCTGGCCCATGGCTTGCAAGGCCCGCTGTTGGTTAGGTGGACGATTCACCGAGCTGCTCTGGGTTTGGCCCGATAGCCGGTAGCGCACAACGTTAATGCGGCTGTAGTTGATCAAAAAAGTCACGATTGAGATCGCTAACCCCAACCCCACCGCTGGCAGCACCCCCAGGGTAGCCATGGTGACGGTAATAACCACCACAATGCCGTAGTCCATCCACGGGAGTTTAGACCGGGCCTGCCAGAGCCACTCCAACAAAAAACTGATCCCCAGGGAGAGCCCCAACCCTCCCAGCACAAGCCGGGGCGCCTGGGCAACGATATCGGCCCCAAATACCAGGGCCAGGGCTCCACAGAGGGCCACCAAGATACCCACCCAGCGGCTGCGCCCTCGGATAGCACCGTAGCCTAAGGCCGAGCTTCCCAGGCCTTGAAACCCCGCCAGGCCGCCCCCCAGCCCCGACACCAGATTGGCCAGCCCCGTGGCCCGTAGCTCTTGGTTCAGGTTCATTTCCTCCCCTAGCACTACCTCCAAACTGCTGATGTTGAGCAGCATGGCCATCAGGGTCACCGCCAGCAACACCCCAATGGATTGCCAATGCCCTAGGATCAAATCCCAGCGGGCCCCGGTCATGGTAGTGATCTGTAGGGGGTGCCAGCGCCCATCACCGGCAAAGGGGCCCAGCAGCAGGCCAAGATCCCCGGCCTGGGCCAAGGAGGTGCCACTCAGCCCCAAGCCCAAGTAAAACAGCGGTAATGCCCCAAAAATCAGGCTTGGTAGCAGCAGCGGATGGCAAAAGCGAGTCAACAATAGGCGATGGGTCACCGCAAAAATCAACCCTGGTAGCCACTGCACCAGGATCAGGGGTTGTAGCAGCACCGCTGGCTCTGGCAGACTGGGCAAACCTGTCATGAGTAGCAGTGACCCTAGCACCAAAAACCAGCCCGTTCCCCCAAGAAATCCCCCGATCACTGGAAACGGCACGAACCGAATAACACTGCCAAGGTTGAAACAGCCCAGCAGGAGGGATACCAGCCCCAAGCTCAGGGTTGTTAGGGCGATCGCGGCAATGGCCGTGGGTAGTACCTCCGTCGGGGCGGCCTCTGCCAGCACCGTGTCTAGCACCAGCGCGAGCAAAATGGCCGAAACGTCTTGCACACTGCCGATCATTCCCCGCAGGCTGCTGGTCAGGGCAATCACAGCGGCAACGGCAATGGTAGAAAACAGCCCCAACCCCAGCCCCACGGGCAGGTGGTCGGACAGCGGCCCCGAAAATACAATGGCACCCAGGGTCAGCCCAAAGGAAACCTCGATCACCCCATTGATGACCCCCGCCAGCCCAATGGGCACCCCCTGAGCGAGAGGGGCGAACGAAAGGGATCTGGGGCGACGGAGGGGGGGGCTCACAGTCGGGACATCCTTACGGCAGGGGAAAGTAGGTGCTAGCGCTACCCTGCACCATACCTTGAACACCAGCGGGTGGGGTAATGAAAACAACAAAGCGCCCCCCAGGCCCAGCTCGCTCTCCTAATCGGTTCTAGGCAGCAGGATGGTGAACCAATTTTCATTCCCTTGGCGTTCGTAGCGGCACTCCTGGGCATAGCTGCGAATGAGATGAATACCCAACCCCCCCACTTGGGCTTCGTCCAGAGACTGGGGTTGTACCACCTCGGGGTGGTCTAAGGGATTGAAGGGTAACCCATCGTCCCGAATCTGAATCTGCAGCCGGGGGGGGGTGGGATCGATGGCCAGGTTAATCTCGTGAACGGCCCCATCGGTATAGGCGTTTTCAATAATGTTGGTGACCGCCTCGGCCAGGACTAGATCGAGTTGAAATGTCCTGCGAGGAGACAACCCCAAGCGCCCTGATAGCTCAGCCACCCAGGCACTCAACCGGTCGAGTTCACTCAACTGGTTAAGGAGGCGAAGCGTTTCCAGTTCAGCCGCTGGTGTCGGGTTGTCCTGGGAGCTACTCGAAACCATGGGCTTGCCTACTAGGCGACCGGTTCTTTAACTACGGCTAAGGCCGTATCCCTATCATTACAGATGGGCATCAATCAACGGTGTCGTTGGTGTCGTTGTGTCAAAGCGCCTTATACTAAATCCGAATAGCATACCCCCGAAACGACTGGGCTTGTCATGCAGAC
>DVEE01000024.1 GCA_015295885.1 Leptolyngbyaceae cyanobacterium M65_K2018_010 | reverse complement strand
CAATCCGGCCACTACCCCGGAAAGCCAGGACATCGGAATCGGTGCCAATCCGGCCACTACCCCGGAAGCTCAACCATTGCGACTCTGTCGGTAGTTTAGCCAATCGGCCGCTACCGCGATCGTCAGTCGTGGAGGCCACGAGGCCGACCTCAGGCGCAGCCTTGGACAGGGTTAGTAGGCATGGACGACCCAGGTCACTGATCAGGGTCATCAACCCTAGCCCAGCCAGGCAGGCTAAACCAGCGGGTAGGGGAAAGGTGAACTTTGAGTGCATGGTAAGGGGCCTCTCAGCTTTGCTAACCCTATATACGAGAGGCTCCCACCCTGGTCAGGAAAATCTTTATACGTAATTATGCGGATCTTTATATTTTTTCATCAAATTCTGGTTACTACACCTCCGACTACAAGCTTGCCGTTGCGAACCCGGCTAAGGCCTGGAAAGCCCGGTCAGCGTCGCAGTTTATACGCCTGAAACTCAACAGCACGACAATTTCTGCGGGGTTTTTCGGCCTTGCCGATCGGAGTGAGTATAAAACAACACCTGATTGCTCCTTCTTTTTCTCACCCCTAGGGTCCCCAGGGAGGCCGGCGGGGGAGAAGCCGGAGTTGGAGTTGTGAGAATTTCCTGACAGTGAAGCGCTCTTCGCTACCGAAAATGGTCTCATTGCGGTGAAAAGAACCGCTATTCAAGGACTTTACGGTCTAAGGTGATGTCATGAAATCACGGGATAGAAATAGCCAGTTCGATCTACCCTAGGGAGCATGTTGGTTTTATCTCAATTTCGGCCATGCCTTCGCTTGCTCTAGCCAATCGTGTTACCCGTGTCACCCCTTCGATGACCTTAACCATTGCGGCTAAGGCCAAGGCCATGAAGGCGGAAGGTCTACCGGTGTGCAGTTTTAGCGCCGGAGAGCCGGACTTTGATACCCCCGACCACATCAAGGCCGCGGCCAAGGCTGCTCTAGATCAAGGCAAAACCCGCTATGGCCCGGCGGCGGGGGAGCCGGCCCTGCGACAGGCGATCGCGAACAAGCTGCAGCAGGACAATGGCCTTTGTTACGGCCCAGAGAACGTAATCGTGACCAACGGCGGTAAGCATTCCCTCTATGGGCTGATGATGGCGTTGATTGAACCAGGGGATGAGGTCATTATCCCCGCCCCCTACTGGGTCAGCTATCCGGAGATGGTTACCTTGGCGGGAGGTACGCCCGTGATTGTGCCTACCACGGCGGAGCAGGGCTATCGCATCACCCCCGACCAGTTGCGGCAGGTGATTACTCCCAACACCAAGCTGTTTGTGCTCAATTCGCCCTCTAACCCCACGGGCATGGTGTACTCCCCAGCCGAGATTCGGGCCCTGGCTGAGGTAGTGGTGGAAGCGGATATTTGGGTGGTCTCGGACGAGATCTACGAAAAGATCCTCTACGACGGAGCCACCCACCTGAGCATTGGCGCCGTTTCACCCGAGGCCTTTGAGCACACTATTATTAGTAACGGCTTTGCCAAGGCCTATGCCATGACCGGCTGGCGGGGGGGCTACCTGGCAGGGCCGGTGGATCTCATCAAAGCCGTCAGCACGATTCAAAGCCACAGCACCTCCAACGTCTGTACCTTTGCCCAGTATGGGGCGATCGCCGCCCTGGAAGGCCCCCAGGACTGCATTGCTACCATGAACCGTGCCTTCACCGCCCGGCGGCAAGCTATCATCCAACGCTGTCGAGCCATTCCTGGGTTAAGCTGCGGAGAACCAGAAGGAGCCTTTTATCTCTACATTGATATTCAATCCCTCGGGTTGTCTTCCCTAGCATTCTGCGATCGCCTGATCGACGAAAAGTACGTGGCCGCTATTCCTGGCATTGCCTTTGGTTCGGAGGGCACGATTCGGCTCTCCTACGCCACCGATATGGACACCATTTTGGAGGGCATGGACCGCCTAGAGAGCTTTGTGACTGCCCTCAAAGGCTAAGGTAGGACGTTGAACCTTGGCTCGGCAGGAGCAAACCCTCCTTAAACCGGAGGTTTATCCAGATTGGCCGGACCGACCGTAAAGGTGACCGACATGGGACGCTCAACCCGTTGGGATGCCTGGCGAATTTCCATCCCCACCACCAGGCCATCGTCGTCGTAATCCAGAATCAGATTGGGGGAAATGCGGGCGGTTTCACCAATTTCGCGGCTGCTGAATTCAATCTGGAGAATATCCCGCTCAGGGTCGTAGGTAATCTGCATGGGGTAGGTAGCCCACTAGGTTGAGGAGGCGTAGGGTTAATCGCCGTTATCATACGGTGTTTCGACGCCGTAAAACTACCCGCTTAGGCCCTAGGAGCCTAGATCTGGGGATCGACCTCCTCACTTTTACCCCGTACCGGCGGCAGCTTTTCCACCAGGCCCATTTCAAAGGCCACATCGGGCAGGTCGCCAGCGATGTATTTGCCGGGCTCAAACACCCGACCGGGAGTTAAACACATTTGGCGCAGTTCTACCACCTCGGTGGTTAAGAACATAGCGCGGGATAGGCGGCGTTCGATGGCCATGACAGGCTCCTATTCATCAATTTGCCAGGGTTGCTGGTTATAGCTTTCATCCAGGATCCGTTTGGGTCGCAAAATGAGGATCACCTTGCCCAGGATGGGGGTCTCTAGGGGGCTGGGAGACCAGGCCCAGGTGAGGTGATCGGCCTCGGCGGTGACAAAGTAACTGTCATCGCTCCAGCTGCGATCGGCCCGGTCCACCACCACCAGCACCGGTTCGTTAGCCCCCTCGGCCGGATAGTTGGGTAACTGGTGAGCCTGGGTGAGTAGCCCTACGGGGTCTTCGGCGCGAAAGATGACCTGCCAACCAGGGACGGCAATCCAGGCCCCGGTTCCGGCAAAGCTGATCAGCCCAAAGGGTTCTTCGGATACCGCCACCGGCACAGCCTTGAGGTCATCTACGGTGAGGGGCATTTGCCCCACAATAGGAATAATCCGCGGGAGTTCGCTCTCCGTTTCTAGGCGGTAAAGGGGCAGCAGGGGGGCCGGTCGGCTTTTGACCACGCTAAAGTCGGTCAGCAGTTTTTCAATCTGCTGTCGAGCGGCAGCGCTTTCGGCAAAGCGCAAACCCTGGGCAATCAGACGAGAGCGGTCTTGCAGGTCGTCTTTTTGGCGCGCCAACTGCCAAAAGTGGAAGGCGATCGCATCCCCCGGCCCATCCCCAAACCCCGGTGGGTTCTCTTTGCGATAGGAATATTCCTTGATCGGCTTCACCAGTTCCCGCACCTCCTCTGAGTCGAGGCCGTGGTGGAGAATCAATTCGGCGGTACTGGCGCGATCGGCCTGGGAGAGCACCCGTAGTTCGTAGAGGGCGTCACTGCCGCGCTCGGTAAAGTGGGCCTGGGCCGCCTCGGTGAGACCTACCTTCAGGATCGACTGATAGACCTGTGCGGCAACGAGGATTTGGTTTTGGTGAATGGGTTCAATCCCGGTTTCCTCAAAGATTTGTTGGGGGGTCAGCCGGGCTTTTTGCAGCGTTTGGCAACCCTGTGCCCAATCCACCCAGGTGCCCTGCTTACGCCGTAGCTTGAGCAAAATTTCCTGCACCGCCTCGGCATCAGGGGCTGGGGATGAGCTGGAGAAAACCATTGTGATGACTCTGCGTAAAGATGTCCATGTTTGACTCTAGCGTGGAAGGCCGCCCCCTGCCCCAGAGAGTAAGACAAAATTTGGGGTTGACGATAACACCTTTATTGAGCGAGGATGAATGATGCGCCTAGCGCAGTTGGGGATATAGCTCAGTTGGTAGAGCACTTCAATGGCATTGAAGGGGTCAGCGGTTCGAATCCGCTTATCTCCATTTTGATTCAGCGGAATCTATGACACCGCAGGTGATTGGCCTAGATTTAGGCGGTTCAGCCATTAAGCTGGGCCGATTTAGCGACAAGGGGCAGACCCTAGCCGAATTGACGGTTCCTACCCCCCAACCCTCGACCCCCGAGGCGGTGGTCGAGGCGATGGTCGAGGCCATTGCCCACCTGGATCCTAACCAGGAAGCTAGGGCCATTGGGGGGGGCACTCGGGGGCCAGCCGATGCCGCTGGCCGCATCGCTCGGGTGGCCATTAACCTGGCGGGTTGGCTGGATGTCCCCCTGGCGGATTGGCTAGAGGCAAAAACCGGCCGCCCTACCACCGTTGCAAACGATGCCAACTGCGCCGGTTTAGGGGAAGTTTGGCTGGGGGCGGGGCAACCGTTCCAGGATGTGGTGATGTTGACCCTGGGCACGGGCGTAGGGGGGGCGATCATTTTGGGAGGGCAATTGTTTGTGGGTCGCCACGGCACGGCCGGAGAACTGGGTTTAATCACCCTCAACCCTGACGGCCCCCCCTGCAACAGCGGCAATCGGGGATCCTTGGAGCAATACTGCTCGGTCCAGGCGATCCAGCGCGAGACCGGGCTGAGTCCAGCGGAACTGTTTCACAGGGCCCAAGCTGGAGACACCGCCGCCCTCGCCTTTTGGCAAACCTATGGTCGCTGGCTGGGGGCGGGCCTGGCCAGCCTGGTCTATATCCTCACCCCAGAGGCGGTGATCTTGGGAGGGGGCATTAGCGCAGCGGCTCCCTTCTTTCTCCCGACTACCGAAGCCGAGGTCACCAGCCGGGTGCTACCCAGTTCCCGGCAGGGGCTGCAGATTTTGACCGCGGCCCTGGGCAATCGGGCCGGCATGGTCGGGGCGGCTCGGCTAGCCTGGCAGCGGCACCATGGGCGTTAAGGGCGGGCCTGGCCAATCAGAGGAAGGCCGCTGCTGACCTTCGAGCCCAGGCAGATGGCCCCAGAGGTTTCTTCAAAGAATTGACTTCAAAGAATATTGTGGCTGTGGAGCAGGGTGTAGGTGAGCCTGACTAGGCTGAGGCCAATAAAGGACAGTAGGATCAAGGCGATCGCAACGTTGACAATATCGCGGATGGACTTCATGGCGGCCCGTAAAACGCTAAGGTTGGTTAGTATTGTCGGACCCTTTGGGGCCCAGGTTAACCTCAACCCATGCATCGTCGCACATTTCTGACCAGCTCCCTAGGCATTTCGCTAGCGGCCCTAGGGGCAGGCTGTCAACGCACCCCAACGGGCGATCTGACCCTGGCCCTGCTGGCGGGGTCGGTGCCGGTGCAGTTGATTCAAACCTTTCAGCGGCAACAGGCGGATCTGGGTCAGGTCGCTATCATGGCCAAAGATTCGCTACTCCAGCTATACACCCTGCTGCAAACCTGGCACACCCCCGCTGCTGCCGCCGCCGCCACTCCCACCGCCATCGCCCACTGGGTCACCCAGGCCGACTACTGGTTGGCGCCAATTATTCAGCAGGGGTTAATTCAACCGATTCAGACCGATGACCTAGAACGCTGGTCACAACTGCCTGGGGTCTGGCCGCCCCTGGTCCGCCGCGATCGCCAGGGCTGGGTAGAGGCCAGGGGCGCCGTGTGGGGCCTGCCCTATCGCTGGACGGTGCTGGCCATGCTCTACGATACCCACAGGCTGGATACCCCCTTGCAAAGCTGGTCCGATCTGCTGCAACCGGCCCTGACCCGACGCCTAATGCTGCCCGAACATCCCCGCCTGGTCCTAGGCCTGGCACTGAAGGCCCTGGGGGCTTCCGCCAACAGTGCAGATCCTCGGGCAGTCAAGGGATTAGAAAGCTTTCTGGCCTCACTCCAGCAGCAGGTACGCTGGTACAACTCAGACCACAGCCTGAAAGCCCTGGCGGCAGGGGATGGGGCCGCGGTCGTTGGTTGGCTCGATGCCCTATTGCCGGTGATGAAACGGTATCGGCATTTGCAAGTGGCCATTCCGCCAGAGGGCACCTTGGCCAGTGCCGACCTTTGGGTGCAACCCAGTCGAGCCCAGGCCGCCCAACCCTTAGCTACCGACTGGCTGAACTTTAGCTTGGCCGCGGATTTCACCACCCAAATGGCCGTATACAGCCAGGGCTTATCTCCCTGGCTCTGGGATACCCCCGGAAACCAGTGGCCGGCAGTTCTCCAGGACCAGGCCAAGTTATTGACCCAACCGGGTTTGCTAGAGCGTAGCGAATTTTTAGAACCGCTGCCTCCCACTGCCCAGGCCCGCTATGATCAGCTGTGGGAGCAGATGCGCCGGTCAACCCTAACGGGGTAAGGGCTCCCTCACCGGGTTGATGACCGCGAGGTCGCCCAGCTTGCCTAAGCCGGGTACGGCTAGAACGGATCACAACCCACCTAAGGAAACCGTGGATAGCGTTGGGTTTCTCAGCGAGAGCCAACGCTAAATTGCCAGATGGGATGGAATCTTGGCGACTAAAGTGTGGGAGCACCCCCCTATGAGCAACTGGCACTGCCTGGAATCTGCTGAGGTTTTGCGTCAGCTAGATACCACGCTTGACTCGGGTTTAAGTCACGGGGAAGCAGCTCAGCGGCTGGCCCATTTCGGCATCAATGAACTGCGAGAACGCCCCCCCAAAAGCCCCTGGCTGATGCTATGGGAGCAGTTTACGGCAACTACGGTACTGGTACTAATTGTAGCGGCCTTCATCTCGGCGGCCTTTGGGGATCTGCAAGATACGGCGGCCATTCTGGCCATCGTCATGTTCAATGGCCTGTTTGGTTTCGCCCAGGAATATCGAGCCGGTCAGGAGTTTGCGGCCCTAAAGAAAATGGCGGTGCCGAAGGCCCGGGTCTTACGTCAGGGCGAATGGCAGGAGATCCTGGCTAGGGACCTGGTACCGGGGGACATCATTCAATTGGAGGACGGCGATCAGGTGCCCGCCGACGCCCGTTTGCTGGACTGCACTAACCTGCGTACTCAGGAGGCCACCTTTACCGGCGAATCGAATGCGGTGGAGAAGAGCGTGGCGGCAATCCCAGGTGCCGACATCCCCCTGGGCGATCGCCATAACCTGGTTTTCATGGGCACCATCGTCATCTATGGTCGCGGCCGAGCGGTGGTGACCGAAACTGGCATGGCCACGGAATTGGGACAAATTGCCGATTCCATTCAGTCAGTTCAGCCCGAACAAACCCCGCTCCAACGACGGTTAGACCACCTGGGCCGCCGCCTGGCCGTCATCGCCCTAGCCTTAGTCGTCGTGATTTTTGCCTTTGGCATGATGCGGGGCGAAGATCTTGAAACGATGTTGTTAACGGCAGTCAGTCTGGCCGTGGCCATCATTCCCGAAGGCTTGCCAGCGGTAGTCACCATTGCCCTGGCCATCGGGTCGCAGCGGATGCTGAAACGGCGAGCCCTGATTCGCAAGCTACCGGCCGTGGAAACCCTCGGGTCAGTCACCACCATTTGCGCCGATAAAACCGGCACCCTGACCGAAAACCGTATGACGGTTACCATTCTGTCCCTGGCCGGGCAGCGAGTTGAACTGCGGGAAAGCTTTGCGGAAATTACTTCCTGGTTAGATGGCCAACAGTCCTACTTCCACCCGGGTCAGGGCACTCAACTGCCCCCACCCCTAGCGGTTACCCTGGTAGGTAGTGCCCTGTGCAACAATGCCCTGCTACCGGAACGCCCCACTGGGACTGGGCCAAGCAACCCAGCCGACGCCGATGTTCCCAAGGCCCTGGGCGATCCGACGGAGATTGCCCTGGTGGTAGCGGCCGATCGCCTCGGGTTAGATAAGGCCGATCTGGAACAGCTCTTTCCCAGAAAAGCCGAGGCCCCCTTCGACTCCGATCGCAAACGCATGACCACGATTCACCAGGTTGAATGCGAGGGCGATCGCTGGCGATACAACAATCCCTCTACCCAACTGTTGCCCTTCATTCCCACCCTGCTGAAAACGCCCTACATCGCCATCACTAAGGGGTCAGTGGATGGTTTGCTACAAATTTGCAGCCGGGTTTGGGTAGAGAACCGTACGGAACCCCTCGATCTAGCCTGGATGGATCACATCCGCGACCACAACGACCGCCTGGCCAGCGCCGGTACTCGAGTTCTGGGATTGGCGGTGCGGCCCCTAGAAATCCTGCCCCCGCCGGGCCATGAGGTCACCGTCGAGCA
>DVEE01000372.1 GCA_015295885.1 Leptolyngbyaceae cyanobacterium M65_K2018_010 | reverse complement strand
CCAGCCCCAGGGCAAAGCCTAGGGAACGAAACGCCGCCTCTTGGCGGGTGGCTGTGGTGTATCCGCCCATGTAGCCCACCATGATTGGCAGCATGGAGAGCAAACAGGGTGACAGGCTGGTCAGCAATCCCGCTAACCCCACCACCGTCAAACTTACCAGGGAGAGATGGGTCAGTTGATGGGCCACGAGCTGGGTCGCCCACTGACTTAAGTCGTACAGGAACAGCTGAAGGCTTTGAAACATGCTGGGGTTGAACCCTAGAAAATCAACCCCTATTGTAACGACTGATGCCTGGGACTTAGGGCCACCAATCCCAGCCCCCTACCTAGGTGGTTAAATCATCCAGGCTATCCAGCAAATCATCGGTCGGTTGTGCCTCGGGGTTAACCGCATCCAGCAGTTCATCCAGGTGATCGAGGTTAAAGCTGCCCTCCGCTTCGGCGAGGGCAACCCCATCCATGGTTAAACCCTCCAGACTGGTCAGGGCACCCAGATCCAGAGAACCCGGATCGACTGGGGTTTCTGCCACTGGACTGGGGACACTGGAGGACTGCAAAAACTGCAACCGAGCTTGCAACCCTTCCTCTAGCTCCCGGGTTCGTTGGGAAAGTTCATCCTGGTACTGCTCAATTTTTTCGGCCAGTCGCTGGTCGTACTCTGCTCTCAGGGTCGCTTCAATATCTCGGCGCAACTGGGCCTCTAACTGGGATGCTGAAAGGGTAGCAGCAGGATCTGGCTGAGCCGCCTGAGCCATCTGCAGGCGGGCTGCAAACTCCTGTTCCAACTGGGCGGTGCGCTGGGTCATTTCATCCTGGTATTGTTCAATCCGTTCGGCTAGCCGCTGGTCGTACTCAGCCCTCAGCTCAGCTTCTAGAATGGCCAAATGCTCAGCGGCGGCAGCGGTGGGCTCACCGGTCGTGGGGGGCATGGTCACCTCACCCGCTGCCGTTGCCCCGCTGCCTACGGCGATCTGCATTAGGGCTTGGTCCGATGTGGCCTGAGCCAGACGAGCATTCATCTCATCCTGGTAATGCTCGACCGCTTGGGCCAGGCGTTGGTCGAACTCTTGCTGGTAAGTCTCACGGGCTTCGGCTAGTTTGGTGCGCAGGTGTTGTTCGTAGGCCTGCTGAATTTTGTGGGCAGCTTCCTTCAGACGAGCCTCGTACTGTTTGCGGATGCGTTGTTCCGCATCGCTGATCGGGCCAACTTCCATCATGCCGTAGGCCAGGGCGGCGGAATGGGCAGGGTCAAGCTCCCCCAGGGCAGTACCTGGGGCTATCAAACTCTGGCGGGCCTGATACTCCACCTCCAGTTGTCGCAGTTGTTCTTCGTACTGACTTTGGTAGCGCTCAACCTTTTCTGCTAGTTGAGCTTCGTAATCCTGTTGCAATTGGGCGGTGGCGTCCCGTAGGCGTTCTTCGTGCTCCTGTTGCAGAGCTTCATTACGGTCCTGACTCTCTTTGAGGGCCTTACTCAGCTCGTTGACCCGGCCCTGGCGGAGATAGAACCCGATGATAATGCCAATCAAAAAGATGATGAGAAGCGCAATCAGAATGCCTTGCATAGTTTGAGGCATAGGTCATCTCCCAAATAAACCGAGGGTGAGCTGAGCACAAAACCTGCCCAGGATGGAGTCAAAAGCAGGGCCGGAGGGCATTTCCCAGCGATACATTGCAGTCAGGTCAATGATATACGCTGCATTTGATTTGAGATCTCAAACTTTAGCTCAACTCCAGCTCCGGTCCAAAGTCCGTTTGGGTCTGGGACGGGTAGCGAGGGTCCATCCCCTGGCCTATCCTCTACAATGGGGATTGCAAGAGTAAATTTGAGGATTGGGGCCTTGAGCCCACCCCATGGGGTTTGCAACATCAGCCAAGGAGAATCCGCGTTGGCGAGAGCCGGTGTTAGCCTGGCTGCATCGTTCTATGCCCAAGCCTCGGTTAGCCCATAGCCTGCGGGTAGAAACCCTGGCCCTAGACCTGGCCCACCACCACGGCCTAAACGGGGAGCAGGCGGCTCAGGCGGGCTTAATGCATGACTTGGCGAAGTATTTCAAACCCGAAACATTGCTAGCCATGGCTCGGGCCGCCGGGTTAGTCTTAGATCCCCTAGAGGAAGCCTATCCTCAGTTACTCCATGCCGACGTCAGTGCCCTGGTGGCTCAGCAAGACTTGGGGGTGCAGGAACCGGAGGTGCTGGCGGCGATCGCAAACCATACCCTGGGTCGACCGGCCATGGCCCCGCTCAGTTGTATCCTCTTCCTAGCCGATGCCCTGGAACCCGGTCGGGGGGATACCCCCACGCTTAACCATTTGCGCCAGATGAGCTACCAAAATTTGGCCGCGGCTGTCTATCACACCTGTGACTACAAACTCTGCCAACTGGCCGCCCAGGCTAAACCCATTCATCCCCGTGCCCTCTCGACCCGGGACTGGTTCGCTGCCCACTGTTCTGTGCCATTACCCTGCCCATGACCCATCCCCAAAGCCGTGAATCGGCCACCACCCCTGCCCCAACCCAAGCGGCCTCAGGCTTCCCTGCCGTGGAAGAGGATGCTGCCCTACAATTGGCCTACGCCATTGCGGCCGCCGCCGATGAGCGCAAAGGGGCCAACATTGTCATCTTGCAGGTGGGGGATGTGTCTTACCTGGCGGATTATTTTGTGGTGATCACAGGCTTTTCGACGGTGCAGGTGCGGGCGATCACCCGCTCCATCGAAACCACCCTAGAGGACAACTGGAATCGCCGCCCGCTGCGGGTAGAGGGGCAACTGGAAGGCAACTGGGTGCTGATGGACTACGGCGAAGTGATTGTCCATGTGTTTATGCCAGAGGCCAGGGAGTTTTATGACCTGGAGGCTTTCTGGGGCCATGCTAACCAGATTGCCTATCAACCTGCCCTGCAACAACCCAGTGTCTAGGCTGGTTGCGCCAGGCTCGGTAACCTAAATTGGGAGCCCATTGACCTGGCGGCCAAGCGCCCCCTTTCTCCCCGGCCGGGGATGGAGCAGGGTGCCCCTGATCTGTAGAAATTAGTGGGCAATACCGTTAGGCGAGGGGGAAGGGGTTAGGGTAGTTGCTAGATTCCTAGGAGTTTCCTAGAACCAGCCCTTAGACTGCTGTTTCAGCGTTATTGAGGCCCCCTTTGGACAACAGGTGTGCCCCCGACCCTGTGCCCTATTACCCAGGACTTGATGCTATGACCCCTGAAGTACAACGGCTGACTCATCACTATGCTGGCGACGTGAACTGGTATAAGTGGGGCCCCTACTTGAGCGAACGCCAGTGGGGCACGGTGCGGGAAGACTACAGCGCCGACGGCAATGCCTGGAGCTATTTTCCCCATGACCAGGCCCGGTCGCGGGCCTATCGCTGGGGTGAGGACGGTCTGGGGGGTATTTGTGATGATCACGGGCTTTTGTGTTTTGCCCTAGCGCTCTGGAATGGTAAGGACCCGATTGTGAAGGAGCGCCTGTTTGGCCTCACCAACAGTGAAGGCAACCATGGCGAAGACGTGAAGGAGTACTACTTCTACCTGGATAGTACCCCCACCCACTCCTACATGAAGTACCTCTACAAGTATCCCCAGGGCGAATTTCCCTACGCGGACCTGGTGGAAACCAACCGCCACCGCAGCCGCTACGAGCCGGAGTACGAGCTGCTGGATACGGGCATTTTTGACGAAAATCGCTACTTCGATGTTTTTGTTGAATATGCCAAGGCCGAGGCCGAGGATGTGCTGATTCAAATCACCATTGCCAATCGGGGGCCAGAGGCGGCCCCGCTCCATGTGCTACCGACGCTCTGGTTCCGCAACACCTGGTCCTGGGCTGATACCGGCTCCAAACCCCTACTCAGCCAGCAAAGTGGGCTGAATTGCAGTGTGGTGCAGGCCCATATCACGAACCCGGTCTTGACTCCATTTATCAGTGACTACTACTTCTATTGCCAGGCCGGGGTGCCGCTCTTGTTTACGGAAAATGAAACTAACAACGCCCGCATTTCTGGCACACCCAACGCCAGCCTTTACGTTAAGGACGGCATTAACAATTACATCGTCCATGGCCAGCAGGAGGCGGTTAACTCCCTCGGGGTGGGTACCAAGGTGGCGCCCCACTACCCGTTGACCCTGGGCCCTGGGGAAACCACGGTGCTGCGGCTGCGGTTAACCAACCAAACCCCAGCCCAGGTGGGCGACCCCTTTGGTACTTTTTTTGAGGAAACCTTGGTTCATCGCCTCCAGGAAGCCGACGAGTTTTTTACCGAGGTGATTCCCCCGGCGGTCCTGGCCGACGCCGATCGCACCAATGTCCTGCGGCAGGCTGTGGCAGGCATGATGTGGACCAAACAGTACTTCTACTACGACCTCGATCAATGGCTGCGGGAACGGGGCGTTACTCCCTGGACGCCTACGACCCAGAAAAAGCATGTGCGCAACAGCGACTGGTTCCACATGAAAAACGACGACATTGTGTCGATGCCCGACAAGTGGGAGTACCCCTGGTATGCGGCCTGGGATCTGGCCTTTCATGTGATTCCCATCAGCATGGTTGACCCTGGCTTTGCCAAGGATCAGCTGATGCTGATGCTGCGAGAAGACTACCTTCACCCCAATGGCCAAATTCCGGCCTACGAGTGGAACTTTGGCGATGTTAATCCGCCGGTCCATGCCTGGTCCACCTGGGAAATTTACACCCGCGATCGCAGCCTACGGGATGGCCAAGGGGACATTGAGTTTCTCAAGTACGCCTTTTCTAAGCTGCTGATCAACTTTACCTGGTGGGTCAACCGCAAGGACGAGGGCGGCAATAACCTGTTTGAAGGAGGCTTTTTAGGACTGGATAACATTGGGGTGTTCGACCGCAGCTCAGATTTGCCCACCGGTGGTCGTCTAGAGCAGGCCGATGGCACCGCCTGGATGGTGTTCTTTAGTCAGCAGATGTTCCAGATTGCCCTTGAGCTGGCCCTCCATGACCCCCTCTACGAGGACTTTGCGCTGAAGTTCTTTCAGCACACCATGTGGATTGCCGGTGCCATGGATCGCATCGGCGAGTATAACGACGAGCTGTGGGATGAAGAGGACGGCTTTTTCTACGATGTGCTGCGCCTGCCCGATGGTAACTCCACCCGGCTGAAGGTGCGATCGCTGGTGGGGCTGCTATCGCTGATGGCCGTAGCTGTCTTCCCCCAAGAGGTTTTGCAAAAATTGCCCCGCCTGACCCAGGAAATTCAAACCTTTTTAGACAAGCACCCGGAACTGACCCACAACATTCACCTGGCCACCCAGCCAGGGGTGCGTAACCGCTATATGCTGGCCATTCTCAACCAAGAAAAACTGCGTCGGGTGCTGGCCAGAATGCTGGATGAGTCGGAATTTCTCAGTTCCTACGGAATCCGATCCCTATCTCGGTACCATCTCGACAACCCCTACATCTTTCACCATGCGGGTCAGGAGTACAAGGTCGGCTACGTGCCCGGCGACTCGACCTCGGGGATGTTTGGTGGAAACTCTAACTGGCGCGGTCCCATTTGGATGCCCGTTAACCTCCTGTTGGTTCGGGCTTTGCTGCAGCTCTACAGCTACTATGGCGACGACTTTACGGTGGAATATCCGACCGGCTCAGGCCAGTACCAAACCCTGTTCGACGTTTCCCAAGGTATTGCCGAACGCCTGGTCAGCATCTTTTTGAAGGATGAGTCGGGCCGTCGCCCGGTCTACGGTGGGGCCGAGAAGTTTCAAACCGACCCCCATTGGCGGGATTTAATTCTCTTCTACGAATACTTCCACGGCGACGATGGTTCCGGCATTGGGGCCAGCCACCAGACCGGTTGGACCGGCTGTGTCGCCCGGCTCATTCAAGGCCTGGGCTACCTGACTAAGGAGATGGTGTTAGACATTACCACCCCAGGGGAGATTGCCAAGTTTCGCAAGCCCCCCGCCAGTCCGACCTAGACCCTGGCTGGGCGAGGGCATTGTTGCCCACCGGCACCTGGAGTATGGTGGTAAGCGAATGAATGCGCTTGCCTGTCTCCTTTGCTAGGGTCAGACCATGAAAATTCTGCTGTTAGAGGATGACCAACCGACCAGCGAGTTTTTGGCAGACACCCTCTCGACCCATCACTACGCTGTCGATGCGATCGCCGACGGGGCGGTGGGCCTAGATCTAGCCAGTCGCTGGCCCTACGACCTGCTGATCTTAGACTGGTTGATGCCTTCCCTGGATGGGGTGGAGGTTTGTCGCCGCTTGCGGGCCCAGGGCAACGGCACCCCCATTCTGATGCTGACGGTCAAGGATGCCGAGCCGGATATTGTAGCAGCCCTCGATGCCGGGGCCGATGATTATTTGGTCAAAACCTGCCAGGCCACTCAGCTTTTAGCCCGGGTGCGGGCCCTGCTGCGCCGGGGCAGTAACCAGGCGGCCTCGCCGGTGTTGACCTGGGGGCCCTTGCAGTTAGATCCAGCCCTAGGCCAGGTGACCTACCAGCAGCGGATCGTTCCCTGTCGCCCCAAGGAATACGAGCTCTTGGAACTCTTTCTGCGCCACCCCCAGCGGCTGCTGACTCGCAGTGCCATCATCGACCACCTTTGGCCCCTGGAAGAGTCCCCCGTTGAAGGATCGGTCACCAATCTGATTAAGGATCTACGACAACGGCTGAAGCAAGCGGGCCTACGGGTTAATCCCATTGAAACGGTCTACGGCCTGGGCTATCGGCTGAGGGCACAGCCAGAAACGGATGTCCCCTCAGCAGCGGCAGATGCTAGGCGGCGCAACGGCCCCGCCTCCTTAACCGCCACCATGGAACGAGCGACTCGGCGGTTTCAAGCTTCCCTGGCAGAACGGTTAGCGCTGTTGGAGCAAACGGCGCGATCGCTCCAGGCCGGTGACCTCAGCCCCCAGCAGCAGCACCAGGCCTGGGCCGAAGCCCATAAACTAGCCGGTGGGCTAGGGCTGTTTGGCTATGACCAAGCTTCTGCCGTGACTGAAGCCATTGAGCATCTACTGCAAACGGCTACGAGGCCAGACCAGCGCTTGGCGGAGTGCCTCTGGCAGCGGCTGCAGGATCTCCACCAGGCCCTCAGCCAGCCGATGGAGGAGGACCCGGCTGGCCCTAGTATGGACAAACCCACCGACCCCCCACTCCATGGACCAGAGTGAAACTTACTATCAGGCTATTTTCGATGCCCTGCCGGATTTAATGGTTCGCCTGCACCGCGATGGCACCTACCTCGACATCAAGCCGGCAACGACCTTTCCCACCGACCTGCCGAACTTTAGGGTAGGCGCCAATATTCGTCAGGTGCTCTCGGGCGACACCTTGCAGGGGTATCTAGAGGCTATGGACAAGGCCCTTCACAGCCAAGCAACCCAAATCTTTGAATATCCCCTCTTGGTTCAGGGCCAGCCTCTCTGGCAAGAGGCCAGAATAGTGCCGTTGTCCGACGATCAGGTGCTCATAGTGGTGCGTGATTTGACCGATCACAAACGGGCTGAAATGGCCTTGCAGGACAGTGAAAGCCGCTTTCGCCAACTGGCCGAGGCGGTGCAACAGGGCTTCTTTGTCTACGAGAGCTCAACCGGCCAATACTCTTACCAGAACCCTGCCTATTGGGAGATTTGCGGGATTGAACCTGGGGCTGGCCTCGATGGTATGGGGCACTGGCTAGCCCGTATTCACCCGGAGGATCGGCTCCGCATTGAGGCGGCCCTAGAGCGCGAGCAGCAGGGCGAACCCTTTGACCAGGAGTATCGCTATATCACCCCCGATGGCGAGCTTCGTTGGCTACGATCGAGGGCGTTTCCCCTGGGCAACCCCGCCGAACCGGTGACCCGAATTGTGGGCACTGTGGAAAATATCACCGATCGCAAGGTGGCGGAAGCCGCCTTGCAACAGAGCGAAGAACGCTTTCGCTGCGCCTTTGAAAAGGCTCCCTACGCCATTTCCCTGGTTTCGTCCACGGGCCAATTTGTGATGGCTAACGCCTACTACTGCAACCTGCTGGGGTACAGCGAAGCCG
>DVEE01000333.1 GCA_015295885.1 Leptolyngbyaceae cyanobacterium M65_K2018_010 | reverse complement strand
CTGGCGCGAGATTTACTAAGACGGCAGTAGTAACTTGACGAGAAATGCGGCGGCATTAACAATCAGGGCCACAGTGGCAGAAATCAACAGCGCAAAGGCCAGTTGCACAACCCAGCGCATCCCTTGCTCGTAGGTGTCTAGGCGATCGTTAAAACGACTAATATCCGCTGTTAGCTTGTCAATAGCCTGGGCGTTTTTATCCACAGACTGAGTTGTTTTCTCGACTAGAGCCTCAATACGGTCTAAGCGATCGTTACTGGTAGTCATAGCGATTGGCGTTGCGATAGAGCTATTATGGCGGATCTAAGTCCAGCAGTATGGCCGTGGGGCAAAGGCCAGAACCTGATCATCAGGAACTTTCAACCCAGCTTGACCGGCCTCTTGCACCGTTAGCACATCGTGGCCTAGCTGTCGCAAAAATTCCACCACCGGGTAAGGAAAATGTTCGTCAGCATAGAGTCTGGCCAAGGTTACACCGCCTGATTGGCTTGAATATCGGTTTCAATTTCCTCTGGATAAGCGGCAGCGTAAATCCAGGCGTTGGCTAAATCATTCGCGGTTAGGGTAGGGTAGCTGGTCAGCAGGTCAGCATCGCTATAGCCAGAGCGCTTAGCTTCTACCAAGCCCCAGATAGGAATTCGTGTATTGGCAATGCAAGCACGTCCCCCACACACACCCGGAGTTTTTTCAATCCTTCGCCAGGGGTTCCCTAGGCTTTGTACCAGTAGATAGATCGCGTTTGTTTGCTCCTCGGGAGAGAGCGATCGCAGATAGTGTTCCAAATCTTGAAGGGTCATATCGTCGGAACCTTAATGCCTATGAATGGGACAACCGGTAGCCTGGAATTCGTAGGATCTACCGTTGTTCATCCAATCTCCAGGATACGGCAATGAATTATTGCCCTAGCGGCCTAGAGCACCTTATAGTCTCTGTGGCCTGGTCAGACAACCGTCGAGGCTAGCGGCGCCAACGGCAGGTAGCCCTCTCAGCCTAGGCCTGGCTAGCCCAGAGTGGTTGGGTTAACCGTACCGGGTTCAAGGCGATCGCTGGCATGGAGACGATCGCTTTTTTGCGGCTGGGTGCGGGGTTATGGCTGGCTGCGGGACTGACTTGAGGACGAATTCGAAGCTGTGGGACAGTCTACGCCTTCCTATCATCCCGGCTTAAGCGGATACCGCTCAGGGGTTAGGCAATCGGTTATCCAGCCAGGCCAAGATGCCCAGGGCGGGCAGGATGGATAGAGCTAGCAAGAGCCAAAACCCGTGGGCTAGGCGATCGCCCTGATCCAGCGCCCAGCCGCCCAGGGGTGGGCCAATCAGGTAGCCCATAGCCCAGCACATCGAATTGACCGAGAGATAAACGCCCCGTAGAGCATCGGGGGCGATCGCCGCCACCAGGGCTGAACCAATGGGGGTATAAGCCACCATGGCCAGGGCCATCACCGCCAAGGCCAACCCGGCCCCCAGGTAAGGGGCCATGCCCGTGCCGGCCAGCCAGGTCAGGCCAAACCCAATGCCCCACAGCCAAGCCGAAACCATCAGCCCCTGGGCCTGGCGAAACCGCCCCAGCCAGCGGGCCATCGGCAATTGGCAAAGGGTAGCCAGAATAATGTGACCCGTGAACAGCAGACTGAGGGCCCCCTCGGCCATGCCGTGCCCGGCCTCGGTCGTGGCAAAGCGGTTGAGGTAGACCGGTAGAGTACTTTGCACCTGGGCCAGATAGCCGGTCAGCAGCACGTTGACGAGGGCAAAAATCATCAGGTTGCGGTCTCGAAACGCCTGTCCCCAACCCTGCCAGAACGGAGTCTGGGGATTGTTGGGGGGGCGGGTTTCAGCGATCGCCCCATAGATGATGGCGAAAAATACCAGAAAGGTCAGACCATCAATCACAAACAGAGCGCGATACAGCCCCGTCAGGGAAATTAACAGACCACCCAGCACCACCCCCGCCCCCAGTCCCAG
>DVEE01000231.1 GCA_015295885.1 Leptolyngbyaceae cyanobacterium M65_K2018_010 | reverse complement strand
CACACAGCCAGCGCTGGCCTGGCCTAGGCTGAGCCAGATACTCCAGCCAGGGCAGGGGGGAGAGTACGGTGGGCATCCAGAGCCGCTCCGACTGTTCCGTGGCTTCGGCGGCGATCCGCTGCCAGCGCTCTAGTTTTTTGGGGTTGGGGTGGTGCAGGGTGCGTTCTGTGATCACGGGCTGGAGGGTTGTGACCCCCAGTTCTGTGGTTTGCCGCACCACTTCATCAAAGCCACTACCCTTAGGCAGGGCGATGGCCAGGGTAATCGCCGGTGCCAGGGATGCTGAGGTTGGCAGGGAAGTTGCGATCGCCAGACCCGGCGTCTGGCTGAGTTCCCCCAGCCACTGGCGCCCCTGGCCGTCCAGAGCGATGAAGCGATCGCCCACGGTTAACCGCAGCACCCGATAGAGGTAGTGCTGCTGCTCAGCGGTGAGGTGGATCTGATTTGAACTAACCTGTCTGAAATCAACTATCAACCGTTGCAAAGGTACACCCTACCCCGCGGAAAGCTGCTCCGTGTCTACCTCGTTCACCCTTCACCTGGCCACTCCTTCACCCTTCACCTGGCCACTCCTTCACCCTCTATCCCTCTACTCCCTACTCCGTCGGCACCAACTCTGTATTGACCTCATTGACCGGGCGGCGGCGCAACTCGGTCGATTCGGTGCGAGGCAACAGATCAAAAATTTCCCGCATGACATCGTCGATGGCTTCGTAGGTAACTATACCGGTTTGGTTAAATCTCAGCTTCCCCTCCGCATCAAACACCAGGGTTTGGGGCACCGCATTGCGGAAGTAATACCCTGGCTCATTGGGCTCATAGCTGGCCTTGACTGGAATTGAATCAGCCATGACCGGGATAAAGTTAGCTACCCGGCCGTAGGGGGCCTGCAATTGGGAGATCACCGATGAAAATTTTTTGCAGTCGCTGCTGTCGTCTACGTAGATGACGACAAGGGCGGGTTTGCCATACTGGAGCGACTGTTGCAGGGTGATGCGGGGCGGCACCAGGGAGCCATTACCCGCATAGAGGGCAAAAATATTGCCGTCGAAGTTGTCGTCGTTGAGCCCAGCCAGAGCCGGGGGGTGTCCCCCACCCAGCCATAGCAGGATCACCAGGCTGGCCCAGACCAACCCTTGCCGTAGCCACGACCCCGTTGCCCAGGCGCGGAAATGCCGCTGCCGAGGGTTGGGTTGATTCGCCTCCTGTGGTCGCCGCTGATTGGTCACCCTCAATTCCTCCTCTAAGTAGCCAAAAGTCTAATGAATTGTCAGCAGGGGGTTTAGGGGCTACGCCGTTCGGCTGAGTGGCTCACGATGAAACCCCCAGGCCGGGGAGCCCCCCCCCTCCCCCCCCACCCGCATCTTGTAATGAATGGCACCCGCCTACCTATGCCATCCGTTATCTATTAGGCCACAGAATTAGGCCACAGAACGACCCAGCCCCTATTGCTGCTCGGGACCAAATTCCTGGACAATGGCGCGCATTTCTTCGGCATTTGCGGCATGGAGGTCGTTCGGGGTCCAAACTACGACCTGGTAGTAGTGGTCATCCATCTGCACCGTGGTGTGCAGATAGGCGACGGATTTACCCAACACCTCGCCCCGAACCTCGTACTGAACCGCTGGAAAGTTGCTCACCCGCTCGACGCTCGTGCGAGCCTCGTTTGAAATCACCTGCTGAAAGCCCCCCTTGAGCAATTGCACGTAGCGACTCGCCTGGTCTTCCAGGTTGCCCGGAGCAACGCTGGTGTTGCTTTCCCCCAGTACCAGCAGATAAATCTCCTGGCCAGGATTGTAGGCCTGTAGGTCGGCGCTGGGGTGGAGGGTTTTAGCTGGGGCCGCTTGCCAACCCCGGCGGAGTCTCAAACGCACGGGCAGCATTTTGCTGACCAGGCTGCTCCCTCGCACCGAGCGATCGACAAACTGGTTGCCCATGGCTGCGGCTGCGGCCTCGTCGGCACTGCTAGACAGCCCCAAACGGCCACAGCCGACCAAACCAGTGGCCAACCAAAGGCCCAAGCCCAGGGGCACCAGGCGGTTAACTAGGGCCCTGGGCCAGAGCCCTGGGGGAACCCCTGGTGACCCGTAGGAATGACTTTTCTTCGCCTCGGTTCGACCTGTTAGCACCGCTGCCCCCTGTTTGATCGCCCTAGCTCTAAGGGTATAGCAACATTCCAGCGAATTCGCTCCGTCCTCCCCTATCCTGAAGATAGAGCGCTGACCTGCTAGTCTAGCGGCGGGTCCCTAGGGATCCCTAGCGTTCAGTTAGCCAGTGGGTTGGTGGCGGTCCCTGTCGGTTCAAGTAGGCCGCTCGACTGCCCTGACTCGCAGGTTGCTCCGGTTGATTGCCCCTACCCCGCCCCTGATCCCCATGTTACGAGCTGGAATTGTTGGTCTTCCCAATGTTGGCAAATCTACTTTGTTTAACGCCGTAGTAGCAAATGCCAAAGCCCACGCTGCTAACTTTCCCTTTTGCACCATTGAGCCCAATGTAGGAGTCGTTGCGGTACCCGACCCGCGCCTCCAGGTGCTTACCGATCTGTCCGGCTCCGCAGAAACTATTCCGGCTCGGGTGGAATTTGTAGATATTGCCGGTTTGGTCAAGGGGGCCAGCCAGGGAGAGGGCCTGGGCAATCAGTTTTTAGCCAACATCCGGGAAGTAGACGCCATTGTGCATGTAGTGCGGTGTTTTGAGAATGACGATATCATCCACGTTTCCGGCTCAGTGGATCCGGTGCGGGATATTGAAGTGATTAACCTGGAACTGGCTCTGGCGGATTTGGCCCAACTAGAGCGTCGGCTGGATCGGGTACGCAAACAGGCCCGCGCCGATAAGGAGGCCCAGGCTGAACTGGTCATTCTCGAACGGCTCCTGCCGGTGCTGAACGAAGGTAAACCGGCGCGTCTGGTGGCTCTGGATGAAGAGTCCGAGGCCATCATCAAACCCCTGGGCCTACTGACCCGTAAGCCGGTCATTTACGCGGCCAATGTCTCTGAAGATGACCTAGCTAGCGGTAACCCCTGGGTGGATCAGGTCAGGGCGGTGGCGGCGGCAGAAAAGGCTGAGGTGGTCGTGATCTCCGCCCAGGTTGAGGCGGAGCTGATTGACCTGAGTGAGGACGAGCGTCAGGATTTTTTGGAGGCCTTGGGGGTCACCGAGGGGGGCTTGGTCACGCTGATTCGGGCGACCTACGAATTGCTGGGCCTGAGAACCTATTTCACCACGGGGCCCAAGGAAACCCGGGCCTGGACGATCAAGGCTGGTATGCTGGCGCCCCAGGCGGCGGGGGTGATTCACTCTGACTTTGAGCGGGGTTTCATTCGGGCTGAAACCGTAGCCTACCAGGATTTGGTGGCCACGGGTTCGATGACGGCGGCTAAGGAAAAGGGGTTGGTCCGCAGCGAAGGGAAGGATTATGTCGTGCAGGAAGGAGATGTGATGCTATTTCGCTTCAATGTGTAGGTGGGAGCAAAGACCTGGCTCTCCCCCTGGTCTGTCCCAGAAAATCTATCTACAATTTGAGCGGTTGGTAGGGGGGTAGGTGAGTGCCCTATCGCTCAAGCTGAGCCGGCCAAGCTACCATGGGGCAGATAGCCCAGGCGGGGGAAGGCTACCGCCTCAGGTTCTCGGCTGAGAATCGAGCCTTGGCTGCCATAAAGCGGTGATGATGACTTGACTTAAGCGGTGTATCGAGTGCGGTTCTGGCGGTTAAAGACTGTGGCCTTACCTGAAAAGCCTAACGATCAGTTGGCCGTTGTGCTCCATCGTCTGGGCGCAGTGCCCCCCTGGGCGCTATTGTCCTTGGTTTTAAATGGTCTGCTGTTCCTGACGGTGCTGGTGATGCTGCGCCAGTTTACCGGTAGCGCCGATCCGGTGTTATCCTCTGCCAATGCCTTTGCCGCTAATCATCAGCCGCTCCCAAAGGCTTGGGAAACGTCCTCCCTGGGGCAACGCCAAACCCTCGACTACCAGCAGTGGGTAGCGCTGTTGCAAGCGGAGGCTCAGGCGGCCGCCCAAGCCCAACTGCCCCGGCAGACGATCTTACTGGGAGATTCCCTCACCCTATGGTTTCCGGCCAGTATGCTGCCGGGGCGCAGAACCTGGCTGAATCAGGCTATTTCGGGCGAGAATTCCGGTGGCTTGCTGAACCGACTGTATCTGCTGGATCAGAATACCCCGGATGCCCTGTTCATTATGATTGGCATCAACGATCTGATCTGGGGTGGCTCAGACACTGACCTGGTCTACAACCTGCGTAGGATTCTCCAGTATCTGAAGGCGACTCACCCTCAGGCTCGGGTGGTGCTGCAATCGATTTTGCCCCACGGCGGGCCCGCCGCCACCTGGGAGGGGCGCGATCGCCTCTTGGCCATACCGCCAGAGCAAATCGTAGCCGTGAATGATCAGCTCCGGCGGATCGCCGCAGAAAGTGGCGCCGAGTACCTGGATCTCTACCCCCTCTTTGTCAACGGGGAAGGCTACCTGCGCTCCGATCTCACCACCGATGGTTTACGCCTCAACCAGAATGGCTATCTGGTTTGGCGCAGTGCCCTGGCCCTGGTGAATGAAGCCCAGGCGGGATTAGCCGGCGGCCAGTAAGGGATACAGGAGCAACAGATAAATCGGTCCTGGCAGGCAGGGGGCCTAAATTGGCCTTGGCGCCGGCAGGTCTGAGACTGCCGTGGTCTGGCTTAAATGGCTGCCCCTAAACTCGGATTGGGTCAAAAACCGATAGGTTTCCTGGTACATAGGTTGCCAGTAGTCATTGCTCATGTTCTGGCTGATCTCTAGGGGGTCTACCATGGGGTGGGGAACCAGAGCTTCGCTGGGAAAGGTGTATTGGAAGTGATGGTCGTACCGCTTTAACCACGAGGCGCGGCCTAGGGACCGGGCAAAGGCCTGGTTAGTGTTTAAGTCGGCCGCATCTTCATTTTCGGTCAGAATCATCAGGGTCGGCTGGGACCGCAGAGCGGCCAGATTGTCTGCTTTGCGCACAAAGGCTCCAAACCGATTGGCGGCGGTAAAGCAGCCCAAGGGAAACCGCAGATCATCCCAACCAAATTCTCGAATATCGAGGGGACCGGCCAGGTTAACGTAGCGTTTACGGGTGGATCCCTGCACTTCTAGCAGGGGGGCAAAGGCCACCACCTTAGTCACCCGTTGGGGATGCTGAGCCCCCAGCGCTAGGGCCACGGCTCCCCCCACCGAGAGCCCGATGGTGTAGATGTTTCCCGGCAGGGCCTCTAATTCTGCTAGGCGGGCCTGGGCATCGGTCAAGTAGGCGAGGTGGGAAGACACAAAATAGCGGTCAAAGTCGGGGTCATTATCCCGTTCTATGGCGGCTATGATGTCGAGCAGGCGAGGCTCTAGGCGGCGTAGGCGAGCGACTAACCCGGCCATTTGAACCGGGGAGGGGGTTTTAGCGGTCGCCTCGGGGGTGCTGGCTAGGTTAGCCAAAAAATGTTGCAGGACTGGATCGGCGCTGACCTTTTCTCGTAATGGATTGAGAATTTCGGGTTTGAGGTCTACCTGGGGCCAGTACCGGTCGGGTAGACGATAGGCATGACCAGCCAGGGTGGCCTGGTAGACGTTAAAGCCGTTGTGAAAGAGATAGTCTGCCAGGCGCGACATCTGGTGGGGTTGGGCGCTAAACCCATGGAACATCAAAACTGTGCCGTGGATAGGAGTATTGGCTGGGTGGAACAGGTAGTAGGGGAAGGCGCCCTCCCGTCGGTCGGGGTGGCTGGCGATGGATTGGATGTAGGCGTCGATGCGCTGTTGGGTGAGTTGGAGTTGGTCCTGAGTCGGGGTCATGGCATCCTGATGGGAAGAACTGCACCGCCCAAGGCTTAGGCCATCCAGTTCATCCGTCTATGCCTGGGACCGTACAGAGGATGGCCGACGCAAATGCGGCCTTCTCCCTCGGGTTTGGCCCGCCCCTGCTCGGTTAGGGAGGCGGTGGGATAGGGGTGAACTGAAAACCGCTGCCAACCAGCTAGCTGCCTCAATCTCGGCGGTTAAGGTGAATTTGCAGGCCAAGTGTACCCAACTCGGTGGGAATATTCCAGGCCGTGAGAAAACCGGATGGTGCTTTAGCTCCCGACCTGGCGCTCTGGAGTTTGAGTAACCCGGTTTTCAGTTGTCGTCTACTGCTGGGATGATTGGCGATCCAGGGCTACCGGCACCGGCTTCACCCGCCAGATGTCGCGGGCATATTCAGTGATGGTGCGATCGGCGGAAAACTTTCCGACTCGGGCGGTATTCAGGATGGCCATGCGAGTCCAACGCTCCTGGTCTTCGTAGCAGCGGCTGACATGCTCCTGACACTGGATGTAGGCGGCATAGTCAGCCATTACCATGTAGGTATCTTCCACCAGCAGGGAATCTAGCAGGGGTAGGAACAGATTGGGGTGGTCAGGGGCAAATAGCCCTGAGGCAATCACATCCAGTACCCGCTTCAGTTCAGGGTTGGTGTCGTAGTAGAACCAGGGGTTATGGCCCACGGCCCGGCAGGCGGCCACCTGGTCTGCGGTCAGACCAAATAGGAAGAAGTTGTCGGCCCCTACCTCTTCGCGGATTTCCACATTGGCCCCATCCAGGGTGCCAATGGTGAGGGCTCCATTCAGGGCGAATTTCATATTGCCGGTGCCGGAGGCTTCCTTGCCGGCGGTGGAAATTTGCTCCGACAGATCGGAGGCCGGAAAGATGCGCTGGGCTACCGATACATTGTAGTTGGGCAAAAACACCACCTTTAGGCGACCGGCCACTAGGGGGTCGTGGTTCACCACATCGGCCACTGCGGTAATCAGCTTGATCACCAGTTTGGCCAGGGCATAGCCGGGGGCGGCTTTGCCGCCAAAGATGACGGTGCGAGGCACCACCTGATCGCCGGGGTTTTGCACCATGCGGTTGTAGAGGGTAATCACATGCAACACATTCAAGAGTTGCCGCTTGTATTCATGGATGCGCTTAACCTGTACATCGAACATGGAGTCGGGGTTAACCTCAATGCCCAGGGTGGTGTGAATGTAGCGGGCCAGATTCCACTTGTTGGCTTGCTTGATGGACCGCCAGGCCAAGCCAAATGAGCCATTGTTAACCTGGGCTTCCAATTGTTTGAGGTCATCCAGGTGGGTAACCCAGCGATCGCCAATGGTTTCAGAAATTAACTGGGCCAGGCGAGGATTACACTGCAGCAGCCAGCGGCGGGGGGTAATGCCATTGGTCTTGTTGGTGAACTTGTCGGGCCAGAGTTCGTAGAAATCGCGCAGGACTTCCTGCTTGAGCAGTTCGGTATGGAGAGCGGCAACCCCATTAATGGCATGGCTGCCCACACAGGCCAGGTTGGCCATGCGCACCCGTCGTTGGGGCCCCTCTTCAATCAGGGAAAGCCGTTCCAGCCGAGCTGGGTCGTGGGGGTAACGGAGTTTCACCTGGTTGAGGAAGCGATGGTTAATTTCGTAGATGATCTCCAGATGACGGGGCAGTAGACGACCGAACAAATCTACTGACCAACATTCCAGGGCTTCTGGCAGGAGGGTGTGGTTGGTATAACCAAAGGCCCTTTGGGTAATTTGCCAAGCGGGCTCCCAATCTAAGTGGTGCTCGTCCAGCAGCAGACGCATCAGTTCTGCTACCCCGATGGCTGGGTGCGTATCATTTAACTGAATGGCGGCAAAATCGGCCAGATTATCCAGCTGGTCGTGATCCCGCAGATGTAACCGCAGGATGTCCCGCAGAGAGCAGGCCACAAAGAAGTACTGCTGTTGCAGGCGTAACTCCTTGCCCTGTTGAGTTTCATCGTTGGGATACAGCACCTTGGTAATGTTTTCAGAGATCATCTTCTCGGCTACGGCCCCAAAATAATCGCCGGCGTTAAAGGCATGAAGGTTAAAGGCTTCACTGGCCTCCGCCTTCCACAACCGCAGCAGGTTCACGTTTTCCGTGCCATAGCCCGGTACCGGCACATCGTGGGGAATGCCCATGACCGTTTGGCCCGGTATCCATCGCACGCGGTAATCATCGTCACTATCTTT
>DVEE01000033.1 GCA_015295885.1 Leptolyngbyaceae cyanobacterium M65_K2018_010 | reverse complement strand
GAGCTGTAGTTTTAAGGTTCTCGACCGGAGTTCAGGCCTTTGATTTTTATGCCCAGCCTAACCTGCGTGAGGGCAGCCTGAGGATCACAGCAACGGCCAGAAGCTCTAGAGGCTCAACCGCTAGTTTATTTCAGAATATCGCTGGGAATGCCGGGGCCCAGTATTTTGGCTTCTATACGGACGACCCGACGGACTTGATGACTGCTGTTGAAATTTCAATTAATGACCAATTTGGGTTTGCCTTCGGTGAAATGCGCTTGGCAACCCAACCTATCCCAACACCAGCTCTGCTGCCAGGGATCGTGGGCATGGGTGTAGCGGCCTGGCGCCGACGGCAAGGTGAGGCTGCGGCTGAAAACTCTGACCAGGAATAACCTGACCAGGAATAATTGGGGGCCGGAGTTGCTTGCCTGGGGCTTGGCTGAGGCCTCTCAAGCAGGCATTACCTGAGGGGCATCGTTCATGGCGACCCCTTGCCCCAGGCAAGGCCTGTCTTGTAACGGGACCCTAGGCCAACTGGAAGGTGCCGCCTAAACCAGCGCCAATTTCGGCAGGGGTGAGTTTGCCATCGTGATCGGAATCGAGGGCATCGAAGACGGCGTCGGTACCCATCCACTCTTCGCGGGTGATGAAACCATCGCCATCCAGGTCGTAGGCCTTAAACAGGTCGTCGCGAGCATGGGTAACCATTTTAGCCCCATTGCTAAGTTGGGCTAAACGGGTAGCTAGGAAGTCTTCCAGGGTTTCCAGGGCTTTGCTAAAGCCTTTGATGCCTTCATCGAGTTTTTCCTTGGCCATGCGATCGCGGTCATGCATGGCCCGGAAAGTGGCTTCATCCATGGGGATTTTTTCAATGTCCATGGTAGCCGCCTTGGCTGGGTCAAGCTTGCGCGGTAGGTCGCCCTCGGTGCTTTCTAACTGGGCTAGCAACTGGGGTGAAATCGTGAGCAAATCACAGCCCGCCAGTTCGGTAATTTCCCCGATATTGCGGAAGCTGGCTCCCATCACCTCAGTGTGGTACCCAAACTTTTTGTAGTAGTTGTAAATTTGGGTGACGGAAAGGACGCCAGGGTCTTCCTGGGGTAGGTAGTCTTCGCGCCCGGTATCTTTTTTGTACCAGTCCAGAATGCGCCCGACGAAGGGAGAGATGAGGGTGACCCCGGCTTCGGCACAGGCGATTGCCTGGTGCAGGCCAAACAGCAGGGTCAGGTTGCAGTGAATGCCTTCTTTTTCGAGCACTTCGGCGGCCTTAATGCCTTCCCAGGTGGAGGCAATCTTAATCAAGACCCGTTCAGGGGTAATGCCCAACTGGCGATACTGCTCAATCAGGTTGTGGGCCGTAGCAATGGTGGCCTCGGTATCGTAGGAGAGGCGGGCATCTACCTCGGTAGAAACGCGACCGGGTACAATACCCAAAATCTTATGGCCAAAGGAAACCGCCAGGCGGTTAAAGGCCAGGTTGGCGATATCCTTGTCCGACGCCCCAGCCCCAGCATCGGCCTTGGCCTTAAGTAGAGTTTCATCGACGATGCTTTGATACTGGGGCATCTGTGCCGCCGCCGTAATCAGTGAAGGGTTGGTGGTGGCATCGCGGGGAGTAAATTTTTCGATGGCTTGAATATCTCCGGTATCGGCGACAACGGTGGTCACTTGCCGAAGCTGCTCTAACAGGCTGGCCATGGTGTTCTCCTGAAGCTAAGGGGGAGCTGTGCTGACCCTATTGTAAGCAGCGGGCTTAGCCCCATTGTTAACCCTGAATTAAGGCGGCTAAGGCGTTTCCCTGGCCTACCCAGAAGACCCAGACCAGGGTTTTGCTCAGTGTTTTTTAACTTTTGCCCGGCTAGGGTGAGGATTTTTTGACACAGCGAAGCCAAACCTTGGCATGATGGGAAGGACTTTTTGGCCATGTGGCCTTTGTTCCTATGTTGATGGCATTTTGGCAGCAGATCACCCTATCTACGCTGGCCTTGGATCAATGGCGTGAGGTCAGTGTTTTACACCGGCTGTTAGGGCCTTTGCGGCGCTGGCGCCAGGGCAGTAGGCTGCTGCCCTGGGGAGACTGGCTGGGCCTGGGCCTAGTGGTGCTGGTGTTTGCCTTGGCTCCCTACGTTTCGACCACCTTAATTGGGGTGTTACTAATGGCGGTGGCGGCCTTTTGGCTGCTGCTGACCCTAACCGATGAGGCCGGGGTGGGCCTGACCCCGATTCATATTACGGTGGCAGTTTTCTGGGGGGTGATGGGACTGGCCACAGCCCTGTCACCGGTGCGGGGGGCCGCGGTGAGTGGGCTTATAAAACTGACCCTGAATCTGCTGTTATTTTTGCTGATCGCTCGGGTAGCACGGCATCCCAGGGCTAGAGGTTGGCTGATTCTGGCCTATATTCTGACGACGCTACCGGTGTCCATCTATGGCTTGAGACAGTACTTTTTTGGGGCCACGGCCCTGGCTACCTGGGTGGATGTGAACTCTCCCCTGGTGAATACCACCCGGGTCTACAGCTTTTTGGGCAACCCTAACTTGCTGGCCGGGTACCTAATTCCGGCGGTCATGTTCAGTGCTATGGCGGTGTTCGCCTGGCCCCGCTGGGCTCCTAAGGGGTTGGCGTTGCTAGCCACAGTGATGAACACCCTGTGCCTGGTGCTGACCCTCAGCCGGGGCGGCTGGATTGGCTTTTTATTGGGCGGTTTTGTGTTGCTCGCTCTGACGGTCCAGTACTGGAGCCTTGGGTTTCCCCCCTTTTGGCAGCGCTGGGCGTTGCCGATATTGTTGGGCGGGGCCGCGACCTTGGTGGTGCTAGCAGTGCTATCGGTGGGTTCCCTGCGGGCCCGGGTGTTGAGCATGTTTGTGGGTCGGGCCGATAGCAGTAACAACTTTCGTATGAATGTGTGGGCGGCGGTGCTGGATATGATTCGGGCCCGCCCGCTGCTGGGGATTGGGCCTGGGAACGAGGCCTTTAATGCGGTCTATCCGCTCTACCAACGGCCCCGCTATTCCGCTCTAAGTGCCTACTCGGTGTTCCTGGAAGTGTTGGTGGAAGCAGGATTTTTGGGGCTGCTGGCCTTCCTCTGGCTACTGACGGTGGTGTTCCAACAGGGTTGGATGCAACTGCAGCGCCTGCGGCAAACCCAGGATCGGCAGGGCTACTGGTTAATGGGGGCGATCGCGGCCCTGGTAGGCATTTTGGGCCAGGGCATTGCTGATACGGTGATGTATCGGCCCCAAATTAGTACCCTGTGGTGGATGGCCATTGCGATCGTCGCTAGCTACTACGACCCTCAACGGTTATGGGCTGGACGCCCCTTCAAATTCCAGAAGTAGGGATAATAGGGATACTTCATCTATATCCTCTCTAAACCCGTTGCTATGCTCGCAACTACTGACCCGCCCCTACCGATTGATCGATCTCGCATTCGTCCAGCCATTCAGGCTCTGCAACCCCAGATGGTGGGCTGGCGCCGGTGCATCCACCAAAGGCCCGAATTGGGCTTTAAGGAGTGGTTGACCGCTGATTTTATCAGTCAACGCCTGACGGATTGGGGGATTGAGCATCAAACGGGGGTGGCCGAAACCGGTGTGGTAGCGGTCATTGAAGGTGATCAACCGGGGCCGGTACTGGGCATCCGGGCGGATATGGATGCGCTGCCGATTCAGGAAGAGAACCCGGTGCCCTACTGTTCTCAACATCCCGGGGTGATGCACGCCTGTGGCCATGATGGCCATGTGGCGATCGCCCTGGGGACAGCCCATTACCTGGCCCACTATCGCCATAGCTTTGCCGGTACGGTCAAAATTATCTTTCAACCCGCCGAGGAGGGGCCGGGCGGGGCTAAACCGATGATTGAAGCCGGTGCGCTCACCCAGCCCCAGGTGGAGGCCATGATCGGTCTGCATCTGTGGAATAACCTGCCCTTGGGGACGGTGGGAGTGCGTAGCGGGGCCCTAATGGCCGCAACGGAATTCTTCTACATTACGGTGCAGGGCAAGGGAGGGCACGGCGCCCTGCCCCATCAGACGGTAGATTCCATCGTGGTGGGGGCGCAAATTGTCAATGCCCTGCAGACCATCGTGGCCCGCAATGTCGATCCCACCAAGTCTGCCGTCGTTACGGTGGGCGAATTCCATGCCGGCAGTGCCACCAATGTGATTGCTGATGTAGCCCGACTGAACGGCACCGTACGCTACTTTGATGCCCACTATGGAGGGTTCTTTGCCCAGCGCATTGAGCAAATTGTGGCGGGCATTTGCCAAAGCTACGGGGCAACTTACCAGTTTGAGTACCAAACTCTCTACCCGCCGGTGATTAACGATGAAGGGATGACGGATCTGGTGCGATCGGTGGCCCTATCGGTGGTTGAAACCTCGGCTGGGGTGGTGCCCGACTGTCACACCATGGGGGGAGAAGATATGTCCTTTTTCCTCCAAGAGGTTCCCGGGTGTTACTTTTTCCTGGGATCTGCCAATGCTGAAAAGTACCTGGCCTACCCCCACCACCATCCCCGCTTCGATTTTGACGAGACCGCCCTGGGGTTTGGGGTAGAAATGTTTGTCCGCTGTGTGGAAGCCTACTGTTCTTGTTAATTTCTGGCCCGTGGATGGGGGAGTCTTCCTGGCCGTTGCTATGCTTAGCGGTGTACCGGTTCACCGTGGGTCATGGCAATTAACTGGTCAAAGTGTCTGGGGCAACCGCAGACCTACGTTCTGTTAGGGGGTACGGCCCTAGGCTATGCCGCATTGCTCTGGCTGGTAGGGCCCCGGCCCTTGGTCTGGCTGGGCGGTGGCAGCATTTCAGCCGCCATGGTGGGGAATTGGGTAGCCGGCTTTCGGCGTTCTCCGGCGGTGGCCCTGGGTAGCGATTTACTGGACCCCGAAACCCTGGCTTACCAGCTCGAACCCCTGGGCCAGCGGGTGCCCCCAGCCGGGCAAAAAATCTGGCGGCAGGCCCAAACCTGGGCCATGGAATCGCAGCGGTTCGCGGTCCGCATTTACGATCGCGATCCCCTGCTTCAGGTCGAGCTTCTAGAAGCCATGCATACGGTGATGGACTTAGCCCAACAGGTGGCAGATGGACTAGCCGTCATGGATCAAATTGAAACCCCCGCCTATCGGCAACTGGCCCAGCAGCGGTTAACCGCTAGCTGCGATCGCTTGCAGGTTACCCACGCCCAACTTCAGCAACTGCAGGACCAGGTCACCCTCGCCAGCCTGGAGACCGGCTCCACCGCCGCCAGTCCCCTACCTCAACGCCTGCAAACCCTCATTGCCGCCAACAAGCACATCCTTGAAAGCAACCCTCCCCCTCCCTAGAAAGCCCGTTACCCCTTCCCTGCCTCTCCCTATACAGGGCTGGGGGGCCCTCCCCAAACGACTCACCCTCAAGCTCGTTCACCTCTTACCCTTCACCCCATGTCCCCCTTTCGCCGCTCCCTCCTCCCCTTCCTGCTGGGCCTTTGTGCCGTGCTGCTCTGGAACTGTGGCCCCGGGCGCTTCCCGGGGACAACCCCTAGGGTAGATTCCGTAGACAGTGCCCAGGTCGCTCTGACCCAGGTGATTTTGCCCAAAATTAACGTTGGCACCGAGGTGGTGGCGGACGAGGTGGCGGCCCGCTACACAACCGATCAGATCGAGGAGCCGCTGCCCAGGGTCGAAGATTTCCCCCTCTACGGCGCCCGGCCAGGGGACGGCAACACCGTCTATGTTGAAATTTTGAGTTCTTCGGAAAAGGCCAACGTTGATCGCCAGAACGAGCGCTGGCTGGTGGAAGTAGCGGAAGCCTTTAACCAGCGCCAGGAAACTCTGCCCTCGGGACAGGTGATTCAGGTAGGGGTGCGAAAAGTAGCCTCGGGCACCGCCGCTCGTCTGCTCGGGGCGGGGGCCGCCCAACCTACCGGGTATAGCCCCTCCAACGACCTCTGGGTGGCCATGGTCCAAAGCGATGGGGTGAAGGTGATTCCCGTAGCCCAGCGGCTGGTGCCGAATACCGCTGGCTGGGTTCTGCCCAAGGAAGTCTACGATCGCCTAGCCGAAAACGGGATCGTCACCTTTGACCGACTGCTCAATGCCATTGCCTCAGAGCAGGTCACCGTGGCCTACCCCAACCCCTACTCCAGTTCAACGGCGCTGAATTTGCTCTATACCCTTTACTGGCGGGCGGCGGGGCACCAGCAAGGAGATGGCCAGCTGACCGTGGCCGAACTGCAAACCCCCCAGGTCAACTCGGTCTTCGATCAGTTTCAAGCTCAGGTGCTGATTACCACGCCCACTACCCTGGACTTGCAAGAACTGTTCCTGCGCGACCAGAGCAAGCTGCAGGCTTTTCCGCTGGAGTACCAAAATTATCTGGCCCTCCGCCAGGTGCCTGGGTTTGAGAACACTGAGTTTATTCCCTTTGGCGTCCCCCACAACAATCCCCTGGTAGGGTTTAGCTGGAATACTCCCCAACAGCAGGCGGCCCTGGAACGGTTTGCAGCCTTTGCCCAATCGCCCGAGATGCAAGCCCGGGCGACCCAACAAGGATTTGTGGAAACTGACTACCTGAAGGCGGGGCAAACCCCACCACTACCCAGCGGGGAGGTATTGCGGGCGGCCCAGGCTAACTGGAAGCTGCGAAAAGACAGTGGCCGCACGGTGTATATGAGTCTGGTGATTGACACCAGTGGATCCATGGAGGGCCAGCGCCTGCAGGCCATGCAGGAGGGGTTACGGATCGCCGCTGGGCAAATTAACCCCGGTAACTATATCAGCATGGTCACCTTTGATGACAACCCGGTGCGCCGCCTACCCCTGGCGCCCTTTGACCAACGCCAGCACCAGAAATTTTTGGCCACCGTTGATCTGTTGCGGGCCGATGGGGCCACGGCCATGTACGACGGCATGATGGTGGGACTCGCTGATCTGCTGGAGAAAAAGGCGACTGACCCTACCGGCCGATTTTACCTCCTCCTCCTCTCCGATGGAGAGGTTAACCGGGGGTTTAAGTTAGATGCGGTCCGAGACATTCTGGCCTACAGCGATGTGCGGTTTTACCCGATCGCCTACGGTGAGGTCAACCAGAGCGAGTTGCAGGCGATCGCCCGTCTACGGGAATCTACGGTGCAACAGGGCACCCCAGACAACGTTCAAACGCTGTTCAAAGACCTGTTCCAGGTCAACCTGTAGGCCCAACCCACGGCTCCTGCCCTATGCCTAACCCTAACCAACGACTGATGCGCAATCTGGGCCTGGGCTGGTTAGCCTTTTTGGGTCTGGGTTTGGGCCTGCGTCACTGGCTGATGCCCCCAACGATAACGGTGATTATCGATCGCAGCTATTGCGCCCCTAGCCAGTGGCAACCCCTGGCCGCCGCCTACGCCGACCTCTACGAGCAACAAACCCAACAGCGCCTCAAGATAGACCAGGTGATTTATGTGAGCGACCTGGGACAGGAGGTCGCCCCCACCCCCCCCACCCCCGATGAAGTCAGACAGTTAAGCACCTTTGGCCGCTTCAACCCGGCCCAAATGGAGCGGGCAAAGCAGGCCCAACCGGGGGCCAGAGTCTTGTCTTGTCAGGGCGGGCCCCCCTAGCCTGGGCTAATCCCCAGCCTTTGCAGGTAGGGCTGAAACAAGCCCACCCACGCTTTTTGGGCCGTAACCAGGGTGGGGTAGGGCTGGCTGCCGTAATCTTTGCCGACCGCCAGGGGAAAGGGGTCTACCCCATCCAGCGCCACCCAGGTTCCCCCGGCGGCCTGGAGGATAGCCCAGACGGCGGCAATATCCCAGATTTTGGGGGTGGCTTCTACCGCTCCAATGGCCCAACCCGCGGCCACCAGCAGCAGGTTGTAGGAGGCGGCCCCCAGCATACGAATCTTGCAGGGAAAGGGTTGAGTCATCACCTGGGTACTGCGCGCACAAAGGCTGAAGAACTGGGTTTTGTCGGGGGCGGCGGCAGTGGTCTGGATCGATCGTCCGTTCAGGTAGGCCCCGGTGGGCATAGCTAAGCCACTCTCGCCCGGCCAATAGCCGTGGAAAGCCTGCCCCAGGGGTGGCAGGGCCACGTAACCGAAGACAGGTATCCCTCGGTACAGCAACCCCAGGGAAATACCCCAGATGGGAATGCCGCGGGTGAAATTGGTGGTGCCATCAATGGGGTCAATAATCCAGCACCAGTCGGTGTCCGGGAAGATATGCTCTACTTCTTCGCTGAGTACGCCATGGTCCGGGAATTGAGTTTTGATAGCCGTGCGGAGGGCTTTATCGGCCCAGCGGTCAGAGTCGGTGACTAAGCTACCATCGGCTTTCAGGTCGGCCTGGACGTGGCCAAAGTCATCCAGCAGCTTTTGCCCAACGGTTTTAGTGGTGGATTGGGCAAAGGCCAACACGGTCTGCCAAAAAATATCCATGGGTTAGTCCATATCGCTTTCCAGCGCCGCCGTAATGGCCGCCTTGGCGTTAGCCTGAAATTCCTTAATATTGACCCGACTCAGCAACAGAATTGCCACAATCATCCCTACGGCCTGCAGGGTAAACACCAGCCCATAGGCGAGAAAGGCCTGGGGCTGTCCCACTTCAGCGGCGCCGTTAAAGGCCCGGAGCAGGGCGCGCCCCCCATCCAGCACTCCCCCCCCAAGAACGGTGGCGCTACCGCGAGCGATCGCCTGGGCCAGCCCCCAAGCGCCAATAAAGGTGCCCGCCGTTTCGGCCACGGTGAGATCCAACATCAACACGATTGCCCCCAGGGTCAGAATGCCAGAGGCCGTCCCAAACAAAAACACCGTCGTTAGCAAAATTTGAGGGGTACCGGTCAGCCCAGCTAGGGCAATGCTTAACAGACAGAGGGCTCCCCAACTACAGCCCAGGGTCACGGTCCGCTTCTTGCCCAGGCGGGGCACCACCAGCCAGCCGGTGACGATAATGCCCAGCAGCGTACCTAGGCCAAAGGCGGCGTTCAGTTGAGTGGTTTCGGCAATGGTCATGCCAAAGACTTCCCCGCCGTAGGGTTCCAGGATGGCATCCTGCATGAACAGGCTGAGGCTGAGCACCAACAAAAAACTAAAAAATAGGCCCGTCTGACGACTGGCCGTGAGAATATTGAGCGCCTGACGGAAGCTGAGGCCATCTTCGCGATCGCCCAGGGAGGAGCGGGAGGACAATCGAGAATACTTGCGCTCAATCCCAAAGGTGCTGAGAATCGCTAGCCCACACACCACCGTCGGGGCGATGATAAACAGTCGATTAACCGCTCTGCGAATCTGTTCAAAGGGGGCATCCAGTTCAATCGGCTTGAGCACGATCGAGGTGATGATCACCCCGGTAATGATTCCCACCATCAGCATGGCCCAGCCAATGCCCACCAGCCGAGAGCGACTCTCTTCATCGGAAACATCCACCAGCAGGGCGGTAAAGGGGGTAGAGGTGGCACTCAGGGCCAGACCATAGATGGCAAAGAATAGCCCCAGCAACCCCACCCAGGGATAGATCGGGCTACCCCAACCGCCGTCGGCAATGCGCAGGCCGATCTGCCAGACCACCTGCAAAGCACAGAAAGAGGTGACCGCTACCGCCACAATGCCCAGCCAGATATAGCCACTACGGTGGTACCCCAACAGGGGTTTGGAGTCGGACATTTGGCCAAACCAGACTCGGGCCGGAGCCATAAATTGGTGCACGGCAATGGTGCCTGCTGCAATTAGCGCCGGTACGCGCAGCTCTTCGATCATGACCCGGTTGAGCACCCCCAGGGTCAGCAGGGACATAATGCCCAGACCCATGTTGAAGACCCCCAGGCGGAGCATGGTGAACAGGCTGAGCTTGGGGAGCCCTGTCTCTGAACGATCCGTTAGCGGCGGCGAGACATCGCGGCTAGACATGGTGGTTTAGAAAATTCTCAACTATCAAAACTATAGACCGAAGGGGATGGGGGTGAAAGGTGGCCGGGCGGGCTGCGACAAACCGCTGAGCGATGGGCCTGGGCTTTATAACCCCGGGGGTGGCCTGTCAGGGAAAGGGCATGTTCCCCAGGTGGAGCCCTGTCATCGGGGCCTAGTCTGAGACACAATGACAGGTATCCCGACTCGACCTGCGACTAAGGAATTGTCTATGTGCCGACTGTTGGCCTACGCGGGGCCACCGATTCAGCTAGATCGGTTGGTGTATGCCCCAGAGCATTCGCTGATTGTGCAGAGTTACCAACCTAAGGAAATGGAAGTCGCCATCCTAAATGGAGACGGCGTTGGCCTGGGTTGGTATCATCCTGAGCGGCAGGAGGCGCCCTACCTGTATCGCAACACCCTCCCCGCCTGGAATGATGTCAACCTGCCCCACCTCTGCCGCTACATCGAGGCGGGTAACCTGCTGGCCCACGTGCGTAGTGCTACCCCTGGGTTAGCGGTGGATTTACACAATTGCCAGCCCTTTGCCTGGGGACGGCTCAGCTTCATTCACAACGGCTTTATCGAAAACTTTCGCCACACCCTGTACCGACCCATCCGCGATCGCCTGCCGGACCACATTTATCAAACCATCCACGGCCTGACCGACTCGGAACATATCTTTGCCATGGTGGTGCATAGCCTGGAGGCCGGGGCTCCGACCTTATCGGCGGCCCTGCGTCGCGTCCTCCACGATTTGGCCAGCCTGGCGGCCCCAGGTGGGGTGCGGGTGGCCGCTAACATAGTACTCAGCGATGGCGCACAACTGGTGGCCTCTCGCTATGACAACACCGGCAAATCCCCCTCCCTCTATTGCTTGCGCGACCATCCTGACTTTCCCCATGCCGTTTTGCTGGCATCTGAGCCCCTGTTTGAAGCTGACTGGCGCCGCTGTCCTGAAAACTCTTTGATCACCGTAACCCCCAACCGTGAACTTACCTTTAGCGCCCTGGCCGATACCCCTAGCCCAACTGACCTCACTATCAGTGTCAGAACAGCGCCAGCAGCTTAGGCACCACCTGGAGGCCTGTCGGGCCAGCACGCTGCAATTAACCGCTAGCCTTACTCCAGCAGAGTATGACCAGCAAGCCCACCCTGACTTCAGCCCAGTCGGTTGGCATCTAGGTCATATTGCCCTGACCGAATCCCGGTGGATTTTGCAGCATCTGGCTGGCGCTGACTGCCCCCTAGCGGCTTACCACCAACTCTTCGCCGCCGATGGCCTGCCTAAAGCCGCCCGTCAGCACCTGCCGGATTTACCCCAGGTACTGGAGCTGCTGCAAGCAGTGCGGCAGCGGGTTTGGGGTTATCTAGGGATCGCCCCCCTCGACCAACAGCTCCGGCTTTGGCTCTGGCTCTTGCAACACGAATGCCAACACGCCGAAACCATCAGTCTGGTGCTGGCCCTGCATCGCCACCCTGTAGGCAATGGTGAATTCAAAATTCAAAATTCAGAGTTTAAAGTCTCTACTCCGCTCCCAGTCTCCTGTCCTGCCGCCCCCGCTGCCCCCGTCTACCTGCCGCCAACCACCGTTACCCTTGGTTACGACGGAGTTGAGGGTCTGGATAACGAGCGGCCCGTACATAGGGTTAAGGTCAAGGGGTTCTGGCTGGATCCCTACCCCGTCACCCAGGGGGAGTTTCGGGGGTTTATGGCGGCGGGTGGGTATGCCCATTCTGACTACTGGTCGCCCCAGGGTTGGGCCTGGCAGCAGCGGGCCCAGGTCAGCCGGCCCCGTTACTGGTGCGACCAGCCAGCCAGGGAGGATCATCCTGTTTGCGGGGTGAGCTACTACGAAGCAGAGGCCTACGCTACCTTTGTGGGGAAACGCCTACCGACGGAGGTGGAGTGGGAGCGAGCGGCTGGTTGGTCTGCCGTAGGTGATCAGCTCGGCCCCTATCCCTGGGGCCAGGCCCTACCTCAGATCCACCAGGCCAATTTGGGCGGCCAAGTCGGACAGACGACGCCCGTTCACCATTACCCCGCCGGGCAGACCGACCTGGGTATCCGGGACCTAATCGGTAATGTTTGGGAGTGGACGGCCTCCTGGTTTGAGCCCTACCCGGGCTTTCAAAGCTTCCCCTATGGGGGCTATTCCGCCGCCTATTTTGACCGGCAGCACCGAGTGCTGCGGGGCGGCAGTTGGGCAACTCGACCCTGGGCCCTACGGAGCACCCTGCGCAACTGGTATCATCCCTACGTGCGAGAGATTTTTGCCGGTTTTCGCTGTGCTCAGGATGCCGATGGCTCACTGCCAACCCTGAGGGAAAGACGTTAAAATCTCAGGAAGTTTTAATTATTCAGCGGCTCAGGGCCTCTATAAATGGCCCATGTCACGGTGGTGGTTTTCCCTAAGGATTCTCTATGCCTGCTTCTCATTACTCGGCTATGCGCACTCCGACCATGAGCTACCCGGTTCAGGCCCGGCGGGGGGGCGATCGCCTCACCCTCGACTATTTACTACCGGAACCTGTGGACCCAGCGATTCAGGAGGGGGCCGATGTCATCTATGGTCTCTCCCGTCAGCCAAAATCACTGCCCCCAAAATATTTCTACGACGACCGTGGTTCCGAGCTGTTTGAGCAAATCACCGCCTTGCCCGAGTACTACCTAACCCGTACCGAGACCGCGATCCTACAGACCCATGCCGACGATATTGCTGGCCTGGTTGGCCCCTGTGAACTGATGGAATTAGGCAGTGGCAGCTCTACCAAGACTCGCTATTTACTCAATGCTTTGCGGCGGTCGGGCTACTCCCTACGTTACCTGCCGGTGGATGTGAGCGGTGGCATGTTAGAAGCCACGGCCCAGCAGCTCTTGATCGAGTATCCAGCGTTGACGGTGCATGGCCTGGTGGGTACCTATGAGGCAGCCCTCCACCACCCACTACCGGCTTATCCTTACCCAAGGCTGGTCGCTTTTATCGGCAGTACCCTGGGCAATCTGGCTCCAGCCGAGTGTCATGGGCTGCTGGCTCAAATCAGTAGTACGCTGCGATCGGGGGACTTCTTTCTCCTGGGCGTTGACCTGGATAAAGACCCAGGCCTTTTAGAAAAAGCCTACAACGACTGCCAGGGTATTACGGCGGCCTTTAATCTGAATATGTTGAGCCACCTCAACTGGCGTTTCCAGGGGAATTTCCAGGTGGATCGGTTCCAGCATCGGGCCTGCTACAACCCCACCGCCAGTCAGATCGAAATCTACATCGACAGTTTGCAAGCTCAAACCGTCACTCTCCAAGGCCTGAACCTGACGGTTCACTTCGAGGCGGACGAACCCCTCCTGAGTGAAATCTCCCGCAAGTTCAACCTGGTTGCTTTAAGCCAAGACCTGCATAGCGTCGGCCTGGCCGTTCAACGGGTCTTCACCGACGAAAAGCAATGGTTTGGCCTGATTCTGTGTCAGAAACCTTAGCCTGCCACACCCAAAAACCCGGCTTCCCAGGCCCCTCACCCCAACGGCAGTGTAAAATGTGAGACGTTCTGGGGTTGTAGCTCAGCAGGATAGAGCGACCGCCTCCTAAGCGGTAGGTCGTGGGTTCGAATCCCGCCAACCCTGTTGGTTTAAGCAATTTGGTTAGAGGTGAGTGAACGGTCGAGTTTAGGCCGGTTGGGGGGCAGCCCCAGGGATGGCATGGTCGCAGATAAAGTCAATGACGCTGGCTAGGCCGGCTTGGGTTTTCAGGTTGGTGAAGCCAAAGGGGCGATCGCCCCGCATTTTACGGGCATCCCGCTCCATGACCTCCAGGCTGGCGCCTACCAGAGGGGCCAGGTCAATTTTATTAATGACTAGAAAGTCAGACTTGGTAATGCCCGGCCCCCCCTTGCGAGGAATTTTATCCCCAGCGGCCACATCAATCACGTAGAGGGTTAAATCCACTAGCTCTGGGCTAAAGGTGGAAGCCAGGTTATCGCCGCCACTTTCCACAAACACCAAATCAAGGGGATCCAAGCGAGCCTCCAACTCCTCGATCGCCACCAAGTTCATCGAGGCATCCTCGCGGATGGCCGTGTGGGGGCAGCCGCCGGTCTCCACCCCGACGATGCGATCGGGGCTGAGGGCCTGGCTGCGCACCAAGAATTGGGCATCTTCCTGGGTATAGATGTCGTTGGTGACGACGGCGATGGAGTAGCGATCGCGCAGGGCCTTACAGAGACTATCCACCAAAGCGGTTTTACCGGACCCTACGGGGCCCGCTACGCCAACACGAAAGGGAGTTGCCATAGCCCTCAATCCATAGTGCAGGATATGGGTATTTTACAATCATGAACTGATCAACTTAGCTGTACTTTTGATTAGAGACGGGCTCTAGATCAAACAGCATATGCAGGGTCTGCATGGCTCGCTTACGCGCTTCGATATCTCGCTGAGCCCGTAGTTGGACCATCGGGTCGTGGAGGATTTTGTTGACGATGCCCCGGGTCAGCGCCTCAATGACTTCCTGGTGTTTTTCGGCAAACTCGCTGCCCAGCCGAGAGAGGGCCTTTTCCAGTTCCTGCTCGCGGATCGACTCGACCTTATTGCGTAGGCTGCTGATGGTGCCAACGGTATCCAAGGAGCGCCACCAGTCCATAAAGGTTTCCACCTCTTCATCCAGTAGCAGTTGGGCTTCCATGGCCATGCGGCGGCGGCTGGCCTGGTTTTGAGCCACGACAGCCTTCAGATCATCCACATTGAAGGCATGGACCTGGTCTAACTCGTTGACATTGGCATGCACGTTGAGGGGCACCGAAATATCGAAGATCATCAGGGGGCGGCTGGACTGCAGTAGGGGTTCCAGGTTCTCGCGGTGAAGGATGGGCTCGGTGGCTGAGGTACAGGTGAACACCACATCGGAAACCTGGACCGTCTCGAGCATCCGATCGAGGGTGCCCGTGCAGATATTGGCCTCTGGAAACTGTTGGGCCAGTTCGGTGGCCCGGTCCAGGGTGCGGTTGAGTAAGGTAATCCGACAGGAATCCTTAGCAATGAGGTGTTGTACCAGCAGACGGGCCATCTTACCGGCCCCAAGGATGCTGACATGACAGCTATCCAGGTGGGGCACCTTCATCCGGGCCAGTTCTACGGCGGCAGAGCTGATCGACACGGCCCCGGTGCCAATGCTGGTTTCGCTGCGCACCCGCTTGCCCGCGGTGAGGGCTTGCTTAAGCAGGCGATCCAGTACTCGACCGATGCTTTTGTGCTGCTGAGCCAGTTGATGGGCGTGCTTAACCTGGGCCAGGATTTGACCTTCCCCCAGAACCAGGCTATCTAGGCCAGCGGCCACCCGCATCAGGTGATTTACCGCATCCTGGTGCAGCAGAATAAACAGGTGCTGCCGCAGTTCCGCTAGGGGTAGACCGCTGTGTTCGGAAAGAAACTGGGTGACTTCTCGTATCCCCTGCTCGGTTTCTTCCGTGACGATGTGGATTTCTAGCCGGTTACAGGTACTGAGAATAGAGACTTCGTCAATGTGGGGGCAATGGGTGAGATGGGCGATCGCGTCTCCTGTCTGAGCCGAAGGAATGCTAAGTTTTTCGCGAATTTGAACCGGGGCGGTCCGATGGCTCAGGCCAATTACGGCGATATTCATTCTTCCTCCATGCGTTTATTTATGTATCTGATTAAACGGGCAGGGGATAACCTGAAGGGAACCCAGGGGGGGTAGGGCCCAGGGGCAAAGGTTACTCTGCTCACAAAAGCCAATATGTTTGAACTTAGGGATAAATAGGCTCTGACTCAAGAAAACTCAACAAAAGTCCATCAAAAAATGTGACAGCTCAAAAAAAAGATGCGGGGGAACCGCATCTCTGGGGTGAAGATGTGGGCGGAGGGGTGATGGTGTGGCAGAAGTCCCTATCCCCCTGTGCCTCTAGCGGATTTGCAGGGTCTTGGGCTGCTCGAACATGTGGATGGTATCCACAAAGCGGGCGGTCTTGGATTGGCTGGAAATCACCAAGGACTGGGTGCGGGCCCCCCCGTGGAAGAAGCGTACCCCGTTCATCAGTTCGCCAGAGGTAATACCGCAGGCGGCAAACAGGACAGTTTCGCCGGAGGCCAGTTCGTGGGTGTCGTAGACTTTGTCGGGGTCAGTAATACCCATTTCCTTGAGGCGGGCCAGGTTAGCTTCCTTGCTTTCGCCAATCAGCCCGGTTTTGACGATCTCGGGGTCGTAGATCAGCTGACCCTGGAAGTGGCCGCCCAGGCAGCGCATGGCGGCGGCGCTAATCACCCCCTCGGGAGCGGCACCAATACCCATCAGCGCATGGGTGTTAGTTCCGGCAAAGGCGCAGGAAATGGCGGCGGAAACGTCTCCATCGCTGATCAGCTTCACCCGAGCACCCGCCTCCCGGATCTCTTTAATCAAATCATTGTGGCGATCGCGCTTCATGACCACCACCACCAGTTCATCAATGGAGCGATCCAAGCACTCGGCCAAAATTTTCAGGTTTTCGGTGGCGGACTTGTTAATGTCAACCTTGCCCTTGGCCTGGGGAGGGGCCGCCAGCTTCTTCATGTAGAAGTCGGGGGCGGCAAACAACCCGCCCTTTTCAGAAATGGCCAACACCGCCATAGAACCGTTTTGACCGTAGGCCACCAGGTTAGTACCTTCGCAGGGGTCTACCGCAATATCGATTTCCAGCAGTTCGTCGGGATTGCAGTACTCCTTGGCATCGGGCTGAGTACAAATCCCCACCTCTTCACCGATGTAGAGCATGGGGGCATCATCCCGTTCGCCCTCCCCGATGACAATGCGACCCCGCATGTGAATCTTATTCATGCGCTCCCGCATGGCTTCCACGGCGACCTGGTCAGCGATATTTTTTTCGCCTTTGCCCATCCACCGGGATGAGGCGATCGCAGCCTGCTCGACAACCTCAATAATCTCAAGTCCGAGGGTACTTTCCACGGGATCAATCCTCCAAACTGCCTATATTTATGGGTTTCGCGTTCCCTATCTCAATTTTCCAGTCTATCAGACGGTGGGATCAAGGCATAGGTGATCGGCGGAAAGGGGCGCTGCCGCCCTGTAAACTGGGGGTAGACCAATGTTGATCCCCCAATGGCTCGCCATGACCCACGCTACGGATATTCACACCTTGGCCCGCTGGATGGCAGCGGACTTTAGCAATCAGCAGCAAGCCTTTGACAATCCGCCCCTATTTGCCCACATCCGCGTCTGTATGCGGCCCCTACCCCAAGATATTCTGGCAGGGATGGGCTTTTACCTGGAGCAAGCCTACGATTTTCAACTGCAACGCCCCTATCGGGCCCGGGGCATGAAATTAATGGCCAACGGGGATCATATTCTGATTGAGAACTACACCCTCAGGAACGCTGAGGCGTTTTACGGAGCTTCCCGGGATCCTGAGCGGCTGGCCCAACTTACCGCCGACCAATTCGAGAAAACGGCGGGCTGCAATATGATCGTGCGGTGGACGGGCCATAGCTTTAGAGGTGCAGTGGAACCCGGTAACGCCTGTATGGTAGAGCGCAACGGTAAACTCACCTACCTGGACAGCGAATTTGAAATTGATGGGGACCAATTTATTAGTTGGGATCGGGGCCGCGATCCGGATACCCACGAGCACCTCTGGGGAGCCCTGGCGGGACCGTTTCACTTCAGACGCAAGGCCAGTTTTGCCCATGAAGTGATGGCAACCTCGCCGGTTCAGTGAGTCAGGCTTCGCCTAGGCTACCGATGAGGCTGGCCTGAGGGCCTGCACCGTAGCTACCACACCCTCGGCCACGGCCTCGATTTCTGCGGCGGTGGTGAATCGACCCAGGCCAAAGCGCAGCGAGGCGTAGGCCAAGTCATCACTATGGCCCAGGGCCTTGAGAACGTGGGAGGGGGCCGTGTCAACGGAGCTACAGGCCGATCCTGAGGAGAGGGCTACCAGCGATCGCAGGCCCAGTACCAGGGCTGCCCCATCAACCCCCTCAAAGCTGACGTTTAAATTGCCGGGCAGCCGTTGGCTGGGGTGACCATTCAGGTGAACGTTCCCACAGGCTTGGAGGCCATGCCATAGGGTGTTACGGAGGTCGGTTAAGCGATCGCGTTCGGTCGACATTTCCGCCAATCCCAACTCAATGGCCTTGGCAAAACCCACAATTTGGGGGGGATAGAGGGTGCCCGATCGCAGGCCCCGTTCCTGGCCCCCGCCATGGAGTTGGGGAGCCAGACTCACCCGTGGTTGCCGACGGCGCACGTAGAGCGCCCCAATCCCTTTAGGGCCGTAGACTTTATGGGCCGTCAGAGAAAGCAGATCAATCTGCAGGGCCTGGACATCCAGGGGAATTTTGCCGATCGCCTGGGCGGCGTCGCTGTGGAAGAGCACTCCCCGTTCTCGACACAGGGCGCCAATGTCCGCCAGCGGTTGCAATACGCCAATCTCGTTATTAGCGGCCATCACCGAAACCAGAATGGTGTCTGGCCGCAGGGCAGCCTCTAGGGTGTTTAAATCCAGTAAGCCATCGGCTTGGACGGGCAGATAGGTGAGGGCAAACCCCAGAGACTCCAGGTAAGCACAGGGGGCTAGCACCGCCCGGTGCTCGGTCTGCACGGTAATGATGTGGCGACCCTGGCTAAAGTAGGCTTCAGCAACTCCCTTCAGGGCTAAATTATTGGCTTCCGTGGCCCCGCTGGTAAAGATGATTTCCTCCGGGCTGGCGTTAATCGCCGCCGCCAGGGTTTCCCGGGCCCGCTTCACCGCCGCCTCAGCTTCCCAACCGTAGAGGTGGGTGAGGCTGGCCGGGTTGCCAAAGTGCTCGGTAAAGAAAGGCACCATGGCCTCGACCACCCGTGAATCGACCGGGGTGGTGGCCTGGTAGTCCAAGTAAATGGGCCGGTTAGCCATAGACGCAGGGGGCAGGGCCAGATTTTCAATCTCCATCTATAATCCCAATCTAACCAGTTCCGGGCTTTTCCGCAGGCCTCTAGGGTCTGCCCTTGGGTCAGCCCGTTTAGATTGACCTAAAGATTGCTGAGCCCTGGGGCTGGGTCGCTACCATAACAGTGGTGGATTAGACCAGTGGCCATCAATTCTCACGAGTTCTACCGCCAGCTTGGCTATTTGTAAATTATGACAACCCATGGTCAGGGGGGCTCCCCCACCCCCAGCTTTCAGCAATCCTTTCCCGAGTTGGTGCCGTTGATCCTCAAGGAATGGCCGCACCTCAGTCGGGAAGATCTTCTGGCTACCGAAGGAAATCCAGAGCAGGTGATCGGCTACCTCTGTGATCAAACCCGCCATACCCCTACCCTGATTCGTCTTTACCTTAAGGAGCTGGCCACTCTGGGGAATCCCCCTTGGTCAGCCCCACCCCCCCTAAGGGAGACAACGACTGTAGAAGGGGATCGGTCCACGCAGGTGGATGCATGGCTCAATGAACTGGAAAGCCGTAGTGCCCAACTGATGGAAGACTTTAAAGCGGAACTACTGCCGGAATTAGAACAAAAAGCACGGAGTCATTTGGGCACCAGTTTGCTGATGGCTGTGGGGTTGGGTTTTATCCTAGGCCTACTGTTAGGAGGCAAACGTGGCTAGTTCTGACTCTGCCTTGGACCGGTTGGAAGACTACCTGAGGCGAATCCTCAGGCTGATCTCGTTGCTGGTAGATATGCACCTAGATATAGCGCTACAGGAAGCTAACTACGAAAAACGCCGGTTAATCGGTGGCTTTGTCATGCTGGGTCTAGGGGTCGGTCTGCTGACCATGGTCCTAGTGCTAGCCCAGGTTCTGGCCCTGTTTTTTGTACATGGGTTAGGTCTGAGTTGGATGGTCACCCTTGCCATCGTGGGAGGAGTTAATTTGCTGCTGGGGATCATTTTCCTGATGGCCGCCCGCCTGCGCCTGCGCGGCCCCATGATGGTTCAAACCCAGGCTCGTTTGGCTCGCTCCCTGGCCCTATTGCGGACTAGGGATAGGGAAATCTGACCGTTAGGCTCCACCGAGGGGTTTCCTCAACCCATGCTCCCCGTAGATGGCGAGGTCACCCTGGGCGCAATGCTCTTTTGAGGCAGATGACGCTGAGGGGTAGGGTTTGCGGTAACGTGAACAGGTTAGTTTTGATGCTCGCTCTAGCTCCGCCCTGCCATGAGCTCATTATTGTTAATTCCCATTGTGGCCTTTGCCAAACTCCTGACCCTGGTCTTGCAACGCTCAGGGCGGGGGTCGGGCACCGCCCTGCCAGGATATATCGTCGGGCAGTATTTCCCCTTCGTCCTGGGGGCGTTGGTGCGGCAAATTCCAACGGTCATTGCCATTACGGGCACCAATGGAAAAACTACCACCCAAACCATGCTAAGTGCCATCTTGACCCAGGTGGAGGGAGGCAAAATTCTACGCAATCGGGCCGGGGCTAACCTGAGCCAGGGCATTTTGTCAGAACTGTTGAAGCAGTGTAATGGTTGGGGGCGATTGGATTTTACCCACGCCATTCTAGAGGTAGAAGAAGCTACCCTGCCCCGTATCGCGGCCTTGCTGCGGCCCCGGGTGATTGCGGTGACTAACCTCTACCGCGACCAACTGGATGCCTACGGAGAAATTGATCGCACGGAAAAGTTGATTCGAGAGGGCATTGCCCAATGCCCCCAAGCCCAGGTCGTGGTGAATGGGGATGACCCTCGCACGGTCCGACTGACCCAGGGGTTACCGAACCCCACCTATTTCGTCTCTTTGGCAGAGGAATACGCGGGTCGCTTACCCTACGAAGGCACCCTCCACCGCCGGGAACCCGATAGCCCTGGTTTGGAGGCTACCGATATTCACATTAATCAAGATCTGACCACTGACTTTGCCATCCAGGGTCGGATGGCCGGTCAAACCATTGCTATTCCCCAGGCTAGAACCGCCTCCCCAGGGTTTTTCCATGTCTATAACGCCCTCACCGCGATCGCGATCGCCCTGCTGCTGGGGGTAGACAGCCGGACTGCGGTGCAGGGGTTGCAAACCTTTCAGCCGGCCTTTGGCCGCGGCGAAATGCTAACCCGCCAGGTGGGTAACAAACAGGTGTATTACCGCCTGCTCTTGGTGAAAAATCCAGCCAGCTTTAGCCTCAGTCTAGAGTTGCTTCGCTCTATTCCTGCCCTTAAGCTACTGCTGGCCATCAACGACAACACCGCCGACGGTAAGGATGTCTCCTGGCTGTGGGACAGCGAACTAGAGCGGCTAAACCAGGCCCAGATTGACTGGGTCATCTGCACTGGCCGGCGAGCTCAGGATATGCGGGTGCGCCTTAAATATGCCCTGGATCAACCGACCACCCAACCGATTTTGACGGTGGAATCGATTCGAGCGGCGATTGAACAATCCTTTGAGCGGGCCCAGACCGGCGAAACGGTGTTTGTCATGCCCACCTACACCGCCATGCTGGAATTTCGTAAACTGATGGGCAAAACCCTCGATGCGGTCTAGAGCCATGACCTACTCCCTGACTATCACCCACCTTTACCCGGATCACCTCAACCTCTACGGTGATACCGGCAACCTGATTGTGCTGCGGCGGCGCTGCCAGTGGTTGGGGATTGACTGTACCGTCAAGGCATTGACCATGGGCGATCGACCGACACCGGGGGAAACCGACCTTTACTTCATGGGGGGGGGGCAGGATAATGACCAGGTCGCAGTGGTGGATGACTTCCACGGTCGCAAGTACGACACCATCAAAGCCGATACCGAAGCGGGGGCGGTTTTCTTAGGGGTCTGTGGAGGCTATCAGTTGATGGGCAATACCTTTCTGATGGGCAATGGCGAGGAAACTCGTGGCCTGGGGATTATTAACGTGGATACCCGGGCCCCGGGCAGCGAGGTTAAACAGCGCTGTATCGGCAATCTGATCGCAGAGATTCTACCAGCCCTGTATCAACAAATGCTGAGTCTCTATACCCAGCCCAAGGCTATTCCCCATACCCTGGTCGGATTTGAAAACCATTCCGGGCAAACCTACTTGGGGGCTGGGGTGGAGCCTTTAGCCAAAACCCTGGTCGGATTCGGTAACAATGCATCGGCGGACTACGAAGGGGCCCGCTATAAAAATGTGTTTGGCAGCTACATGCACGGGTCGCTGCTACCCAAGAATCCTCACTTCGCTGATCTGCTGTTGGGATTAGCCCTGCGCTACCGGAGTGGGGATAGTACTCTGACCCTACCCAGTCTAGCGGATCGGGAAGAACTGGCGGCTCACCAGTACGTGGTTGAGCAGTACCACGCCTAGGCGATGGAGAACTTAATGGAGAATTTAGAGGGAATCTGGGCTGGGCAGAGCTCCAGAGGGGGCATTCTGGAGTTCCTCCTCTAGCAAATTGCGGTAGATACGAGGCAAGCGAGCGGTCATGCTATTGGACTCAATGCCATAACCCAGACTGGTCCAGGTGCCCGAGAGCCGTTTCAGCACCTCCTCTAACCGCCCCTGGCGGAGGGCGTCGGAAATATCTAATCCCCAGGCGGAAGAATCCTTCAACCATTGGTAAACCACCATATCTTGGGATTCGGGGTCAAAGCTGTACTCACTCCAGACCTGGTACCAGGCCGGTGGCCGAGGGTGGTACTTACGGGCTTTTTCCTCCCAGGTTTGGGTTAAAAACTGGTAGCGGCCAGCGGCAGTGGTACATTTGCCGGTATTGGGCCCAGCCACAATTTTGACGCAAATGTTGGGGTGGCGGTGGATCGGGTTAAAGGATTCGCCCCCATAGAGAATACTGTAGGGCTCGCTGGTGTTAGACTCGGCCGCCGAAATGGTACGCATCAGAGCGCGGATGTAGGGATCTCCTCCTTGCATGGCTAGGGGTTTAGGATGACTGACCCAAACGACTTCCTGTAAATGCCTTAAGGAATGCTTGGGAACCGCCCGCACCACCAACATTCCCGTCAATACGAGCAGTAACCCAGCCACGGCTGACGTCACCCGCCGACGTTGCCTACGCCTGGCCCTAAGCTGCCCCTGACGGCGCCGGAGAGCAGAGTCGGAGGGGAGAGAAGTCACAGAATCAGCCGCCTAAACAAACCCAACATGGCCCATACTAGCGCATTTAACTAGCCTGGCTAAACTCCCTGTGGGGAGGGAAAAGTACCCCTGGCCAGGGAGAAGTCGGGCGAGAATGTCAAGGGTGGTCAGGCTCCATTCGATGATCACTGCAAGGGGCAGAATCGAAGCTCCCCTCACCTGATCGGAGGCTCCGGTGAATCCATCCCCTCGGTTCAAAGTCAAGATCTCATGACCTGGGTTTTGGCAGTCCATTGGCGTGGGAAAGGGACTGTTATTTGGCCTGGAAATGAGTTAACAAGGTGGGGTAAAAAATGGAGCTAAAAATATCGGACTAGAAGCCTGAATCAGAGGCTAGTAGAGGACTTTGGAGCCTGTGAGAAATCATGGCTTAGGTTTTCTAGGTCATAGGAATATCACCCCTCAGGCTCCTTTGGGTGGCAAAGGGATTATGAACGAACCGAATCTTTGGGAAGGGTTTTTGCCCCCAAGGGTTTTGTTATGTTTTGCAAAACTTTCGCGATGGGATACTGATGATTTTCTTAAGAGATGGCTGGGACCAGCCATCTCCCTAGAGAATGCTGATCAACGGGTTAGGAGCGATCGCTCCTACCGTCGGGTTATCAATCGTCGTTTTTGCTCGGTAAGTTGAATGGCTCGAACGCAACCGCCCCAAGCTCAAGGTCTTTACCATCCCCAGTATGAGCACGATGCCTGCGGTGTCGGCTTTGTGGTTCACATGAAGGGAGCACAGTCCCATACTATTGTGGAACAGGGACTGACAATTCTGGTGAACCTAGCCCACCGGGGGGCGGTGGGGGCAGAAGCCAACACCGGCGATGGCGCAGGTATTTTGTTGCAAATGCCCCATCGGTTTATGGCTAAGGTGGCCGCTGCCGAAGGGATTACCCTGCCAGAGCCAGGGCACTACGGGGTGGGCTTTTTGTTTGCTTCCCCCGATCCCCTGGAACGGGACAAAAGCCGGCGCCTGTTTGAGCGCATTGTGGCAGAGGAAGGTCAGCGGGTCTTAGGTTGGCGGGATGTGCCGACGGACGATTCCTCCCTGGGGGCAACCGCTAAGGCCAGCGAACCCTTCATGGAACAGGTGTTTATCCAGCGGTCTGAGCAACTGGCTGACGACCAGGCCTTTGAGCGCAAGCTCTACGTGATTCGCAAGCGATCGCACTCGGCTATTCGCCCCACTGGTGTAGACCCCTACTGGTATGCCACCAGCCTCTCCTGCCGCACCCTGGTCTATAAGGGCATGCTCACCCCAGAACAGGTGGGGCTCTACTTCCCCGACCTGGCCGACCCAGATCTGGAAAGTGCCCTGGCCCTAGTACACTCCCGCTTCAGTACGAATACCTTCCCCAGTTGGGAGCGATCGCACCCCTACCGCTACGTGGCCCACAATGGGGAAATTAATACCCTGCGCGGCAACATCAACTGGATGTATGCTCGCCAGTCCATGTTTGAATCCGACCTGTTCGGGGATGACCTGCAACGCACCCAACCTTTAATTAACAAGGATGGCAGCGACTCCGGTATTTTCGACAACACCCTGGAGTTAATGGCCCTGGCGGGCCGCTCCCTGCCCCATGCGGTGATGATGATGATTCCGGAGCCGTGGAGTGCCCACGAGTCCATGAGCCCCGAGAAAAAAGCCTTCTACGAATACCACGCCTGCCTGATGGAGCCCTGGGACGGCCCCGCCTCCATCGCCTTTACCGACGGCACCATGATCGGTGCTGTGTTGGATCGCAATGGCCTACGTCCCTCCCGCTACACCGTCACCAAAGACGACCTGGTGATCATGGCCTCGGAAGCGGGGGTGCTGCCCGTAGCCCCCGAGAATGTCGCCTACAAGGGCCGTCTGGAGCCCGGTCGCATGTTTCTGGTGAATATGGAGGAGGGCCGCATCGTCGCCGATGAGGAGATTAAGCATCAAATCGCCACCGAGCACCCCTACCGGGAGTGGTTGGATCGGCACCTGGTTAAACTGGCGGACTTAGCCAATAGCGAGAGGGCGGGCGGGCAAGAGG
>DVEE01000536.1 GCA_015295885.1 Leptolyngbyaceae cyanobacterium M65_K2018_010 | reverse complement strand
GCGGGCGTTGAAGTCGAGGATGTGGCAAAGCGGCTGATTGACTACGGCTTCCATCCTCCGACCATGTCCTGGCCTGTGGCCGGCACCCTAATGGTGGAGCCTACCGAGAGTGAATCTAAAGCTGAGCTGGACCGCTTCTGTGAAGCCATGATCGCCATTCGGGCCGAAATTCAAGCCATTGAGACTGGCCAGGCCGATCGGGATAACAACCTGCTGAAAAACGCCCCCCACACCGCCGCCGATCTGGTCTCGGACTGGCACCGGCCCTATAGCCGAGAACAGGCCGTTTTCCCTACCCCGACCACCCGCCAGGCCAAGTTCTGGCCAGCGGTGAATCGCATTGACCAGGCCTACGGTGATCGCCACCTGGTGTGCTCCTGTGTGGGCATGGACGCCTACGCCGAGCCCTAGAGTTGGGGCATTGTTAACTTTTTTATCCAGTTCACCCCTGACTGGGTCAGAGGGCGTAATGGAACTTGATAATTAATTCAGGAAAGCCGGTTAGAAGGATACAACCATGGGTTTAATCAAGTCTATTTTTGGAGCCATCTTTGGTCTGATTGGGGGGATTTTCAAGGCCATCGGCGGCCTGATTGGAGGCAGCAAAAAGTCTGAGTTTTTCCTGGAGTTGGATGAAGCTAAAACTGGCAGCTTGCCGGAGGCGGAAGTAACTCCGGCGGCTCAGCCCAGCCCGACGACGACAGCGGAGCCGGCCACCGTAAAGACCGTGGCCAACGCGCCTGCCCCTGCCTCGGTGGTTCCCGCCGCCGCCCCACCAGCACCGCCTGCGGCTCCGGTTTCTGGCTTTGCGACCACCTATCTGACCACCGCTGGCACCGCCCTACCTCGGCGCCGACGTCCTGGCCCTAGCCTATCTCCCTTTATGGATATGGCCAAACAGGTGAAGGCACGGTAGCCTAACGATTGCCTTGGGTGTCGATAGTGAATTTAGCCAGCGGAATTGTGCTCTACAATTCCGCTTTTTTGCTTCTGAGGGTGTCGCCCCCGGCGGAGAGGCATCATTGCCTCCCCGCTGGGCTGAGCAAGAACCGCAGGCTACTATACAGGTGAAACGCTCCATCCCAGGGGGTGGGTTCCTGGCGGGCTAGGTCAAGGTGGGTCTCAAAGGCGGGTAGCAGATCCATAAAGTCGAGGGCTCCGGCCCCAAAGCCAGTAAAGTCGTTGCAGGGTCGGGGCTGGATCGACTCCTGAAAAAAGGCTTTCAGGGCCTTCCAGGCAACCGCCGTAACTAGAGGAGTTGCTGTTGACTCGGCGTCAGCGGTGGGTAGGGGGGCCGCTTCTCGATAGCGGTAGGTGCGATCGCAGAAACGCAGCACACAGCCTCGCCGATGCAGGTGCCAGTCTAGGATTTCGGCGTAGTCCTGGGTGGTTTCCTTGCGTTTGAGCTTGCCCCAGGGGTCCAGATCCACCACTGACTCATAAATGGGCAACTGTCCCAGAACCCACTGGGTAATCTCCTGCCAGTGCAATTGCAGGGTCCCTCGTTGCCCCTGAGGATTTTGGCAAATCACCGTCAGCTGGGGGGTAAAGCTCTGAATCGCCAGCACCCGAAACACCGGAATCGCTTTGACATCCTCCAAAGAGGCCCAAAATGCAGGGGTTTGGTGGGCGGTGAGTTGCTCGCAAAAATACCGCAACTCTCCCGCCGGCCCCACGCGGTAGAGTCGCCAATGTTGAGTGGGCAACTTTAGGCGGGCCGTATAGGCATCGAGCTGCATAATCTGGCTCAGGCCCTGAATAGCCGGTTCCCTCTGGGCCCCCATCACGGGTTGGAGAACCAGCATGGCAGTGGCCTCGGCACCGGGCTGTCCCCTAGCGGCGCTGAGATCCTGTTGGCGACGGCGGGCCCACTGGTCGCGCAGCCGCTGCACTCCTTCTCTGGCCTGGCCTAAAAGCTTGGTGTTGGCCGCGGTTTGTAGTAATCGAGTATAGATAGCCTGGGCTTTTTCCAGTTCTCCCTTAGCTTCCCAGTAGTGGCCCATGGCCAACTTCAACCAGGGATCCTGGGGCTGAGTCTGCTGCCATTGCTTTAGTAGTCGGGCGGCCTGGGGCAGATCTTGACCCTGGAGGGCGGCCGTAACGAGGTCGTACATGGTCCTAGGAGGGCACACAGCGTTTTGGACAAGGATCAAGGGCGAAGGTGCCTGGGGCTAGGTTGCCCAGATGCGTGGCCGGGATAGCCCCTAAAGCAGGCGCAGTTGTTGGCTGGTATCGGTCACTTCTGGCAAATCCTCCAGGTCAAAGTTGAGGGTATCTTCCCCTGGGGCGAGGGGATCCTCGTCCGGGTCTTGGGCAATGAGAGCGGAGGCCGTTGCCATCATCGCCGTCGCCATCGGGCTCAGATCGGGGCGATTGGCGAGGTAGGTCGCCAGCGCCTCTAGGGGGTCGAGGCGGCTATCGGTGCCCAACTCTGGCAAGCGGCTGCGCTGGGTCAAGGTTTTGAGCTCGGCCTGCAGGGTGTAGGTATGGGCGGAGGCCAAGGCTTCTTCCAGTGCCCCCAGGTCAATCTGATCAACCTGATCGGGTCGCAGGATATAAAGACAGCGCACTACCGCCCCATTGATCTCGGTCGCGGCGATCGCGGCTAGGAGGGCTACCTGGGGATCCTCGGCTGCGGTTAAATCCACCTGAATGGTTCGAAAGGGGCGTACCGGCAGCGGGCAAAATTCCGCCGTTGCCTGGCCCCGGCCCACCTGCACCAGAAGATAGCCTTTTTCCTCCTGCTCTTCGCTAAAGTCAACCCGCTCAATACTGCCGGGGTAGATCATGAGGGGATGTTGGCAGAGAATTTGGTGGCGATGCACATGCCCCAGGGCCACATAGTCAAAACAGGGGCGAGCCAGCAAGGCCATGGGAATGGTGAACCCCCGCCCCGCCGCCAAAAACCGCTCGGCACCGTAGGTGGCTGTATCCACCATGGCATGGGCCAGCAAGATGGTCGGCAAAGTATCATCCAGGCGACGAATCTCTCCCTCCAGGGCCACCCGCAGGCGGTCTAGCAATAGATCACTGACCTGGGCCATAGACAACCCCTCGGTCTCGGGCCGGGTCAAGAGGGAAGACCGGGTGAGCCAGGGCAGGGTGACCACCTGTACTGGGCCATTGCGGGTTTGAATCCGGTGGGTTTCCAAACGGTCGCCCACGACCACATCGGGCACCCCCAGGGTGCGATAGATGGACAGACTGGCTCCCCCTAACCCCTGGGCATGCTGGTCGTGGTTGCCCACCAGCAGCACTGTTGGGATGCTGGCCGCCGATAGGCGACAAAACTGCTGGGCCAAGGCCTGCTGCACCAAGGGCGGGGGGGTGGCATCGGGAAAGGCATCGCCGCCAAACAGGACCAGATCAACCGGTTCTGCTAAGGCCCGATCTATGCAGAGGGTTAAGGCCGCAATAAAATCTTCCAAACGGGTATTGAGCCCCGTATCGGGATTCAGCCGCCCGTGGATAAACCCGCTACCTAAATGAATATCCGAGAGGTGCAGGAGTTTGAGCATAGGCAAGGTGGGTAAGCCGCGGCAAGAACTTGTGCCTCTTATCATAAGGCCTGGGCCTGAAAACCAGTCGTTTCAACCCCTGACCAGGCCAGGCGTTCTAGAGCTGGATCACGGGCCATGGCCGCCGCCCTAACAAAAGAACTCCTGGTAGGCCGACAACTGGGGCCACCGACCCTGACCATAGGCCCGTTGGATATTGTCCAAGGTCATCACCCTCTGGGGGGTGTCGTCGGCTAGCAGGGTGCCATTGAGCAGTAGCAAGCGATCGTAGCGGTTCAGAGCGGACCCCCATTCATGGCTGCAAACTACCAAGGTCTTGCCCTGGGCTTTCAGTTCGGCAAAAATCCTCACCATCAGCGCTTCGGTTTTTTTATCGATGCCGGTAAAGGGCTCGTCCAGCAGTAGTAAATCGGCGTCTTGAGCCAGGGCTCGGGCCAAAAATACCCGCTGCTGTTGCCCCCCCGAAAGCTGACCAATGGGGCGATGGGCCAGATGTAACAGGTCCACCCGTTCTAGGGCTACGGTGACCCGTTGTCGCGCCGCTGTACCTGGTGCCCGCAACCATCCAGCTAGGGCATGCTGGGGCATCATGGCCACATTCCAGGCGGTAATTGGGTAGTCCCAATCAATTTGCGATCGCTGGGGCACATAGGCTACTCCCTGGCGACGCTGCTGTAGGGGCACCCCTTGAAACAGCACCCGCCCCTGGTAGGGAATTAGCCCCAGCATAGCCTTGAGCAACGAGCTTTTGCCGGCACCGTTGGGGCCTATTAGCCCCACCACTTCGCCAGGCCCCAGCCTGAGCGAAACATCTTGCAAGGCCGACACACCCCGGTAGTTGACAGACAGGTTCTGAACCTCTAGCATGGCCAGCATAAAATGATAACCGTTATCAATATCATACTCCTGTCCAACCTCCTCAACACCAGAAATTTCCCATGGCTCAGTTCAAGGCAGTACTGACCTCACCCTGGACCCAGCTCGGTGCCAGCGTTATTTGGGCGTTAGGCATGGGGCTCAGCGGTTGTAGCGATCGCACCGCTGAGGAAGGCCGCCCGTCAGCCTCGGCGTTATCGACCGAGAGGCCCCAGGTGGTCGCCACAACCAGCGTGCTCTGCGATTTAACTCAACAGATAGCCGAATCCACCATCACTCTGGTCTGTTTACTGAAACCCGGCCAAGATCCCCACACTTACCAAGTCACGCCCTCAGATCGCCAGGCTATCGAGCAGGCCGATTTAATCCTTTACGATGGCTACAACTACGCTCCCAGCATCATTGCCATGGTCCAGAACAGCTCGACGATGGCCCCTAGGGTAGCGGTTTACGAGGCTGCGGTGCCCCAACCGCTAATGGGTGCGGCCCACGACCATGCTCACGACCACGACCATGACCATGACCATGACCATGACCATGCTGAGTCAGCCAGTTCCACCTCCGATGCTCCCGCCGGAAAAGTACCAGACCCCCATATCTGGCATAGCGCCCCCAATAATGGGGCGATCGCCCGAGTCATCGCCGCCCGTTTAAAGGACCTTAACCCCTCCGAAGCGGATCGTTACGACAGCAAGGCTGAACAACTCAGCAGCCAATTTGCACAACTGGATCGCTGGATGGCTGAGCAGGTGGCTACCATTCCCCTGGGCCAACGCAAGTTAGTGACTACCCACGACGCCTTTCAATACTTCGCTAACGCCTATGGACTCAGGGTGATGGGTGCCCTTAGCGGACTCAGCACCGATGAAAAAGCCACACCGGGGTCCCTCACTAGGCTAGTGGAAGAGGTTAAATCCGCTGAGGTGCCGGCCATTTTTGCAGAAACTACCACCAATTCTCAGTGGATTGAGACCGTCGCCAGGGAGGCCGGCGTGGTGGTAGCGACTCAACCGCTGTTCGTAGAGGGCCCAGGCGGGCCCGGCACCGCCGTTGAAACTACCCAAGCCATGCTCGTGGCCAATACCTGCACCATTACGACGGCCCTGGGAGGCATCTGCCAGGCTGAGTCAGCCCCTCTCTAGGGAGCGGTTTACCTAGCCATCCACCGCATGGGCCTTTAGATCCGCCAGAGAAACATACTCCAGGGTTGCCGCATGGGTGGCCTCCAGTACCACGGGCGGAGCCACCCCCGCATCTAGGGCTTCCTTCCAGCGAGAGGCACAGAGACACCAGCGATCACCCGGTTTTAGCCCTGGGAACTGATATGCGGGCACGGGAGTAGATAGGTCATTGCCCTGGGCTTGGGTAAAGGTGAGAAAGGCGGTCGTCATTTGGGCACAGACCACATGGGCGCCAAAATCTCCCGCCCCAGTGGAGCAACAACCATCTCGGTAAAAACCGGTCAGGGGATCGGTGGAGCAACTAGCCAGAGGGGTGCCTAGTACATTACTTGCATCGGCCATGGGAAGGGAGGATTTCAGTAGGAGTCTTCCCCGTTGTACTACGGTTCGCCATGGTTTGCCAATTCCCTAGGGGTATGGCAAAATCCCAGGTCACTCAATACCTGATCCTAAGCCCTCTGGCCAGCGCTATAGTTTTAACGTGAGTCGGTGTGAGGTGTTCTATGGCCATTCACTTTCAGCAGGCCCTAGCCGTGGGGCAATACCTGGTCACCCAACGCCTGCGAGGGCGGAAGAAGTTTCCCCTGGTGTTGATGCTAGAGCCCCTGTTTCGCTGTAATTTGGCCTGCTCCGGCTGCGGTAAGATCCAGCATCCGTCGGAGGTGCTGAAGCAAAACCTCTCCCCCGCAGACTGCTTCCGCGCAGCCGAAGAATGCGGCGCTCCGGTGGTTTCCATTCCCGGTGGTGAGCCCCTGCTCCACCCCCAGATTGATGAGATTGTGGCCGGCTTGGTGGCCCGCCGCAAGTTTGTGTATCTTTGCACCAACGGATTGCTGCTGGAAAAGAGTCTGGATAAGTTTCAGCCGTCTCCCTACCTGACCTTTAGCGTTCACCTAGATGGCCCCCGCCACCTCCACGATCGCTGTGTGGATCGCGAAGGCGTCTTTGATAAGGCGGTCAGTGCTATTAAGGCGGCCAAGGCCAAAGGGTTTCGGATCACCACCAACACCACCGTCTTTGAGGGCACCGACCCCGGGGAAGTTCAAGCCCTGTTTGACCTGCTGACAGAGCTGGGCATTGACGGCATGATGGTGTCACCGGGCTACAGCTATGAATGGGCTCCCGATCAGGATCACTTTCTGCGTCAGGAACAAACTCGAGCACTGTTTCGGCAGATTTTAGCCCCCTTCCGGGCTGGGGAAAAGGCCTGGAATTTTAACCACAATCCCCTTTTCCTCGATTTTCTCACCGGCGACAAAGACTACGAATGCACCCCCTGGGGCAGTCCCAGCTACAGTGTGCTGGGCTGGCAAAAGCCCTGCTATCTGCTCAATGAAGGCTACTATGAGAGCTTCCAGGAACTGCTCGACGACACCGACTGGGAGAACTATGGGCGCAAGAGTGGTAATCCCAAGTGCGCCGACTGTATGGTCCACTGCGGCTATGAACCCACTGCCGCCCTGGATGCCATGCAGCCCCAAAACATCCCTCGATCCCTGGGAGCGGTCTTGGGTACGGCCCGCTAGGCATGGACCTGCTCACCTTTTTATGGCGATCCGCCTGGCCGGCAGTAGCCCTGGCCCTGGCCACGGGCTTTCTGAGTGGGGCCTGTAGTGCTGGGCTGATTGCCCTGATTAGCCTCACCCTGGCAACCGAGGCCATCGCCACTACCCGGTTAGCTGGAGCCTTTGGCCTGCTGGTGGCGATCGCCCTGGTCACTGGCATCATCTCTCGCGTGGTGCTGGTGCGCCTTTCCCAGCAGGCCGTGTTTGCCCTGCAAATGCGACTCAGCCGTCAGATTTTGGCCACCGAGCTAGACCGCCTGGAGCAGGTGGGCTGGCCTCGCTTGCTGGCGGCCCTCACCGAAGACATCCAGACTCTCTCCGCCGCCGTTGCCGTGCTGCCGCTGTTGTGTGTCAACCTGGCCGTCGTGGCCGGCTGTATGGTCTACATTGCCTGGCTATCCTGGCAGGTATTGGGGTTGGTCCTGGCCCTGGCCCTGGGGGCGGGGCTCAGTTGTGGCCTGCTCCTACAGATAGGGCGGCGCTGGTTGGCGCTGGCCCGCGATCGCCAGAATCGCCTATTTCAGCACTTTCGCACCCTAGTCCTGGGAGTGAAGGAACTCAAACTCCATGCCCAACGCCAGCAGGACTTTCTTACCGCTGACCTAGAGGCCACCGCCCGCCAGTTTCGCCACTACAGTGGCCGGGGGCTGAGCCTATTTGCCCTGTTAGATAGCTGGGGCAAGCTGATTTATTTTTTTGCCGTGGGGCTGGTGCTGTTTGGGCTGCCCCACGGGGTTAGCGTGGATACCCACACCCGCTTTGGCTATGCCCTCACCTTTACCTTTCTGCTCGGTCCCATGGAAAGTTTGGTGGCTAAGCTGCCCCTGCTGGGCCAGGCCGGCGTAGCCCTCACCAATGTCAAAACCCTAGGGCTAGAGCCCTTGCTCGAGGATGCCGAGCCACCGCTGCCTGCCCTGGCTAACCCCTGGCAGACCCTGGAATTGGTTCACCTCACCCACACCTACCGGACGGATTCGGAAGACC
>DVEE01000191.1 GCA_015295885.1 Leptolyngbyaceae cyanobacterium M65_K2018_010 | reverse complement strand
TCTAATCACGACGAATTGTAAATATCTTGATCGCAACTTGAAACTATGTGAAGAATTTTGTTAGATTCAACAACTTTTCAAGCATTGGTTAGAAGTCCATTTCCGAATCCAAATCTTCATCCTGCTATTTTTTTGATCTATATCATGATCCCAGAAGATATTTAAGGTGTATTTCCCCATGCCTTCTGTCAGGGAATGAGGAGACCAAGGGTTTGGAACCTTCTTTTCGCCCCCTCAAACCTAAAAGTAGCAAGGTTTTGGCCAGCTAGTGAAATTTACCTTAAAGACTGGTTCCATTCCTTCGATCTAGTGTCACCATAGGGATGTTGACCGTAGAAAAGGGCTTATTAACGCCTATTGACAGATGGGTTATCGGTTTCAGAGTTGTTAACTATTTTTGGATTTGAGGATCGATAAAACAATAGCTTTGTTGTGAAAGTAAAGCTCTCCTGTCTATCGATTGTGCCAGTTAGAAAGGGTTTTTCGATGCTGCCGACCAGGTCGGGTTGAGGAAATTAGGATGACCAAGGTCATTTCTCGACTCGGGTCTGGATTCAGGGTTGGGGCATCTTTCTGGGGCAGCTGATCTGCCCTCCAACGATTCCAAGAGGGTCTCTTGACATGGAAGAACGAGTATTTGCCACCCTAGACGGTAATGAAGCCGTCGCCCGTGTTGCCTACCGGCTCAGCGAAGTCTGCGCCATCTACCCGATTACTCCCTCCTCGCCCATGGGGGAATGGGCCGATGCTTGGGCTTCAAGTAACAAACCCAACATCTGGGGCACCGTGCCCTCGGTCGTGGAGATGGAGAGTGAGGGCGGTGCCGCTGGAGCGGTTCATGGTGCTTTGCAGGCGGGGTCGTTGACGACTACCTTCACCGCCTCCCAAGGGCTGCTGTTAATGATTCCCAACCTCTACAAAATTGCCGGCGAGTTGACCGCCGCCGTCATTCATGTAGCGGCCCGTTCCCTGGCCGCTCAGGCGTTATCGATTTTCGGTGACCACAGCGATGTCATGGCAACCCGGGCCACGGGCTGCGCCCTGCTCTGCTCCAATTCGGTGCAGGAGGCCCAGGACATGGCGGCGATCGCCATCCGGGCCAGCCTAGAGTCCCGGATTCCCTTCCTGCATTTCTTCGATGGCTTCCGCACCTCCCATGAGGTGCAAAAAATTGAGCTGATCGCCGATGCTGACCTGGCCGAGTTAGTGCCCTTTGACCTGGTGCTCCAGCATCGCCAGCGCGCCTTGACCCCCGATCGCCCGGTGATTCGAGGCACCGCCCAAAACCCCGATGTTTACTTCCAGGGCCGGGAGACCGTTAACCCCTTCTACGACGCCTGCCCTGGGATCGTGCAACGGGCCATGGACGAGTTTGCCCAACTCACGGGGCGGCAGTATCGCCTCTATGAGTACCACGGTGCCCCGGATGCGGAGCGGGTGATCGTGCTGATGGGCTCCGGCGGCGAAACCGTCCACGAGACCGTGGATGCCCTCAACGCCCAGGGGGAAAAGGTGGGGGTGCTGAAGGTGCGGCTCTATCGCCCCTTTGATAATGCGGCCTTCCTGGCCGCCTTGCCCCAGACCGTGAAAGCCCTGGCCGTGCTGGATCGGACCAAGGAGCCCGGTAGTCCCGGCGAACCCCTGTATCTGGACGTAGTACAGGCCCTCCAGACCCTTAGTCCGGCGCCCTCTCCCCAACTGGTAGGGGGGCGCTATGGCCTATCCTCGAAGGAATTTACCCCGGCTATGGTCAAGGGGGTGTTCGACAACCTGGCCTTGGCCACGCCCAAAAACCACTTCACTGTGGGCATTGTGGATGATGTCAGCTTCACCTCCCTAGACTACGACCCAACCTTCACCACTGAGCCCGATAGTGTGGTCCGGGCGGTGTTCTACGGTCTCGGGTCCGACGGCACCGTAGGGGCGAACAAAAACTCCATCAAGATCATTGGTGAAGACACCCCTAACTATGCCCAGGGCTACTTTGTCTACGACTCCAAGAAATCCGGCTCGGTGACCGTGTCTCACCTGCGGTTTGGCCCCGACCCGATCCGCTCCACCTACCTGGTCACCAGCGCCAACTTTGTGGCCTGCCACCAGTGGGAATTTGTCCAGCAGTTGGAACTGCTCCAGGAGGCCAAGCCCGGGGCTACTCTGTTGCTCAACAGTCCCTTTGATCACCCCGCCGAGGTCTGGGCAAGGCTCCCCTTAGCCATGCAGCGGGAAATTATCGCCAAGGGCCTGAAGGTCTACGCCATTAATGCCTACCAGGTCGCTCGAGAAGCCGGCATGGGTAACCGCATCAATACGGTCATGCAGGTTTGCTTCTTTGCCCTGGCGGGGGTACTGCCCCGAGAGGAAGCCGTTGAGGCCATCAAGCAAGCTATCCGCAAGACCTACGGTAAGAAGGGCGAAGAGGTCGTGGCCATGAATATCAAGGCCGTAGACAGTGCCCTCGATCACCTTTTTGAAGTGCCCATCGGGGCCCCAGAAGGTGACCCGACTCCCCATCAATGGGTGCCCGACCAGGCGCCAGCCTTTGTCCGCGATGTGCTGGGCAAAATTATGGCTCGCCAGGGCGACAGTCTACCGGTCAGTGCCATGCCCGTGGACGGCACCTTCCCCACCGGCACCACCCAGTACGAAAAACGCAACATCGCCCAGGAAGTGCCCGTATGGGATCCCGATGTCTGTGTGCAGTGCGGCAAGTGTGTGATGGTGTGCCCCCATGCGGTGATTCGCTCCAAGGTATACGAAGCGTCGGCCCTGGCCGCCGCCCCAGCGACCTTCCAGAGCGCCGCCGCCAAGGACAAAGCCTGGTCGGATCTCAAGTTCACCATTCAGGTGGGGGTAGAGGACTGCACCGGCTGCGCCCTCTGTATCGAGGTGTGCCCGGCTAAAAATAAGGCGGAACCCAGTAAAAAGGCCATCAACATGGCGGCCCAGCTACCGCTGCGAGAGCCCGAGCGGGATAATTGGGAGTTCTTCCTGAAGCTGCCCAACCCTAACCGCACTGACCTGGATCTCCGGAAAATTTCCCACCAGCAAATGCAGGAACCCCTGTTCGAGTTTTCGGGGGCCTGTGCCGGCTGCGGCGAAACTCCGTACATCAAACTGGCGACCCAACTGTTTGGCGATCGCATGTTGATTGCCAACGCCACCGGCTGCTCCTCCATCTACGGCGGCAACCTGCCCACCACCCCCTACACCTCCAACGCCGAGGGCCGAGGCCCGGCCTGGTCCAACTCCCTATTTGAGGACAACGCCGAGTTTGGCCTGGGCTTCCGGGTGTCCATTGACAAGGGGACCAGGCCCTGGAACTGCTGCACCAGCTTGCCCTAGAGACCGAAGGCTCCCCCCTGTCCCGGGATCTGGCCACCGCCATCCTTACTGCTGAGCAAACCGACGAAGCCGACATCTTCGAGCAGCGGCAACGGGTGGCTCAACTCAAGCAGGGGTTAGAAAGCTGGCTAAACCAACTCAACGGGGCTGACCCCAGCCTGAAGATTCGCCTACAAAACCTCAACTCCCTGGCCGACTACCTGGTGAAAAAGAGTGTATGGATTGTTGGCGGCGATGGCTGGGCCTACGACATTGGCTACGGTGGCCTCGACCATGTGCTGGCTAGCGGGCGCAATGTCAACGTGCTGGTGATGGATACGGAGGTCTACTCCAATACCGGCGGCCAGATGTCCAAGGCAACTCCCATTGGTGCCGTCGCCAAGTTCGCCGCCGGCGGTAAACCGGCCCCCAAGAAGGATCTGGGCCTAATGGCCATGACCTACGGCAACATCTACGTGGCCAGCGTCGCCATGGGCGCCAAAAATGAGCATACCCTGCGCGCCTTCCTAGAGGCGGAAGCCTACGAGGGGCCCTCCCTGATCATCGCCTATTCCCACTGCATTGCCCACGGCATCAACATGGCCAAGGGCATGGAGCAACAGGCGATCGCCGTGGAGTCGGGTCGCTGGCTGCTCTACCGCTACGACCCCCGCCGGGTTGAGCAGGGGGAAAATCCGCTGATCTTAGATAGTCGCCCGCCCAAGCGTCCCCTAGAACAGGCTATGTACAGCGAAAACCGGTTCAAGATGCTGCTCCGTAGCAAGCCCGCCGAAGCGAAGGAACTGCTGCGCCAGGCCCAGATCAGTGTCGCTAGTCGCTATCACCTGTACCAATACCTGGCCGCCCGCAACCTCGAGGAGGAAGCGCCCCTGCCCGCTAACCGCAGCTATAGCCTGGACCATCCTGCCCAGGGCAATGGCCATGGGACCAAGCCCCAGGGCAACAGCAGTGATGCGACTGCCCCCTTACCGTAGTCAACCCCATAGATCCCTGGTTTCTCGAAGAAGCCGGGGATCTTTCCCCAATCAACCGTTCCACCCTTTGCAAGGAACCCCGTGATGGACTTAACTACCCAGTACCTCGGCCTTACCCTCAAATCTCCCCTGGTGGTGGGGGCCGCCGCCCCTCTCTCCGAAGACCTGGACAATCTGCGCTGGATTGAAGACTCGGGAGGCTCGGCTATTGTCATGCACTCCCTCTTTGAGGAGCAAATTCGACGAGAGCGGTTGGAGATTCACCACCATACGGAATTTGGCACCGACAGCTTTGCCGAAGCCCTCACCTATTTCCCTGAACCGGATACCTTCCATGTGGGCACCGCCGCCTACCTGGACCACATTCACCAGGCCAAAACCCTGGTGGATATTCCCATCATCGCTAGCCTGAATGGGGCTACCCTGGGCGGCTGGATCGACTACGCCCGCCAGGTGCAGGAGGCCGGTGCCGATGCGATCGAACTGAATATCTACTGGATCCCCACGGACCTGGACTTATCCGGTACTGAGGTCGAGCAGGATTACCTCGACATTGTTAGGGCGGTGAAAGACTCAGTACAGATTCCCGTCGCCGTTAAACTCAGTCCCTTTTTCAGCAATATGGCCAACATGGCCAAACGCCTGAGTGCAGTTGGGGCCGATGGCCTAGTGCTCTTCAACCGCTTCTACCAACCCGACATCGACATCGAGAACCTGGAAATTCAACCCAACCTGATCCTCAGTGCCCCCCAAGACCAGCGCCTTCCCCTCACCTGGATTGCCCTGCTCTACGGCAAATTGCCCGTCAGCCTGGCTGCCACCAGTGGCATCAGTCGGGCCGAAGACGTGGTCAAGCTGCTCATGGCCGGGGCGGACGTGACTATGCTGGTGGCCACGCTGCTGCGCCATGGGATCGGCCACATCAAAACCATCGAAGAAGAATTCATCCAGTGGCTCACGGAGCATGAGTACGAATCCCTGGATCAACTGCGGGGCAGTATGAGTCAGCTCAAATGCCCCAACCCCAGCGACTTTGAGCGAGTTCAGTACATGCGGGCGATCCAGTCCTACCATCCGATCTGGGCCCCGGATTATCAGGTGGTGCAGGGGTAGGGGGTAAGTAGGTGGTAGGTGGTGGGTAGTTAGAAAACTTTCATCCCTATTCCTCCCCCCCTTCCCCATCCACCCATCCACCCGTCCACCCGTCCACTCATCCCTACTCCCCACCCTTTATCCCCAAAGGAGCCTCCCATGACCACCCCTAAACGCATTGGCATCCTCACCAGTGGCGGTGATTGCCCTGGACTGAATGCGGTGATTCGGGCCGTTGTTAAATGCGCCAATCGGCGCGGTTGGGATGTGTATGGCATTCCCTACGGAACTGACGGCTTGATGCATATTGCCGAGGGCCGGTATGACCTGAAGAGTTTGCTCCTCAGAGACCACGGCTACGACCTGCCGGGAATTCTCCAGGGCATTGATGTCCTGCAATTTCTCAGTGGCTCGATTTTGGGCTCGCTCAGCAAGGGCCATCCGGAGGATCCGGCGGTGGCAGCCAAGATTATTGAGGGTTACCGCCTGCTGGGGCTAGATGCCCTGATTGCCATTGGGGGCGACGGTAGCTTGGACATTATCTATGAACTGGCCCAAAAAGGTCGGTGGAACCTGATTGGGATTCCCAAAACCATCGATAACGATGTGCCCTTTACGGAAAAATCCATCGGTTTTGACACCGCTGTGCAGACGGTGACCACCGCCCTCTACGACCTCACCTTCACCGCCGCCAGCCACGATCGGGTCATGGTGGTGGAAGTGATGGGCCGCGATGCTGGCCATCTAGCGCTGCATTCCGGCATTGCCGGTGGGGCCGATGTGATTTTAATTCCCGAATTAGTGTCCGAACTGAGCCCCACTGTGGTCAATCAAATTTGCCAGAAAATTGCTGAGATGCGCCGCCGAGGCCGCAAATTTGCCCTACTGGTGATTGCCGAAGGAGTCCGGGGCGAAGGGGGAGAACGGATCAAACTAGTAGGGGATTACCTGGCCAAACTGGTGGCTAACCGCAGTGGCGCCCTCTGCCAAACCGGTGATCACAATTTCTGCGAAATGGACCAGGTCGAAACCCGAGCCACGGTGCTCGGCCACATCCAACGCAGTGGCACCCCCACCGCCTCCGATCGCCTGCTGGCCTCGGCCTTTGGTCGCAAGGCCATCGACCTGATCGAAGAGGGACGCTACAACCGTCTGGTGGTTTGGGAAGCTGGTCGGGTGCGGTCTAAGGACCTCACTGAAGTAATTACGATCATCCGCGACTGCCATAGCCGCGGCATCTGTCCAGGGCCAGTGGAAACCGATAGCACCATGGTGAAGGTGGCGCGATCGCTGGGCATTTACGTGGGCGACCCCACCACTCTACCTGAGAAAACCGTGCACGATGCGGTCGATATTTGGCAAGCCGAGGTGAAGTTGGTTTGATTTACCTAAGGCTGTCCATCAGCCAGCGCATCAGGGCACTGTCGTCCTCGGTTTGGGATCGGTGCAAAGCTTCTTCTACCAGGTCGATGGCCAAGCCGGGCAGCACCTCAGACCTGTGGATTTCGCCACTGCGACCGGCGGCGACGCCAAAGGCAATCACCTGGCGGTTGGTCACATCCACCACCCAGTACTCTGAAACCCCCAGCCGCTCATAGAGGAGTCGCTTGGCTCCCAGGTCATCCTTAAAGGGACTGGCTCCAATCTCAATGACCAGAGTGGGCGGGCCATAGGTATCGATATCTATGGGCGCATTATCCTGGGGAGGCAGTTGGAAGGTATCGCCAATGTAGAAGGCCAGATCTGGCTGGCAGCCCCGCTCTCCGGTTTTGTAGAAGCTGCAATGAGTAAACCCGGCCACTCGAATATTTTTGAGCAGGCCATATAAACCAATCACCTGGGCTATGACAGTATTTTGCCGCCCATGCCCAGCCCCTAAAGGAGACATTTCAATCCTCATCCATCCATGGTCAAAATAGCCTCGGCCCCCTTCGTACTGGGACTCCTCCATAACGGCAACAAAGTCATCCCAGGTGGCTTTGACCCAGGTGTCGGTCTGTAGGGGCGACTGGGTAGATAAAACCATGATTTCAGAGGGCTGCCACGCGGTTGTGTAATCCACAAATCAGATACCTCTAGTCTACCGTTCTTGCCAAAGGCCATGGCCTCCATGCAGGGGCTGTCATTCATGATCCAGGCCAGAGGCCCAGGGCTAGAACTCACAAGGAGAAGGGTTGTAGAGGTCGCTCCAGTCCTTAAAACGGCTGAGCCAGCCATTACACTATTAAAAGGTCTTAAGATCCAAACCCTTGATCTCTACCCGCGGTTCCCTATGAATTGGTTGGCTAAGCTCATTCCCGGTCACACCGATGCGCAAACCCTGCCCAAGCGCAGTCGCCGGGTGCAGGGAGTTGAACTGAAAACCGAGGCCGAGGTAGAGATTATGCGCCAGGCTGCTCGCATTGTGGCCACGGTGCTGAAGGAAATTGAGGCGATGGTGCAGCCCGGCATGGCTACCGCTGACCTGGATGCCTATGCCGAAAAACGGATTCGGGAGCTGGGGGCCACCCCCAGCTTTAAGGGCTACCACGGCTTTCCGGCCTCGATCTGCGCTTGCATCAACGACGAGGTGGTCCATGGCATTCCCCGTAAGCGCCAGATTGTGCGGCGGGGCGACCTGCTCAAGGTGGATACGGGGGCTTACTACAATGGCTTCCACGGTGACTCTTGCATCACCATTGCGGTGGGGGAAGTCTCAGCTAAGGCCCAGCGCTTAATGAAA
>DVEE01000034.1 GCA_015295885.1 Leptolyngbyaceae cyanobacterium M65_K2018_010 | reverse complement strand
TTGGCCACCATCAATCGCAAAACCGGCGAGCCAGACCCCGCCCCCCATACCAATCTAGAGCAGTTTCCCCTGGCGGCGTTTCAGGAGGCCATTGAACTCACCGCCGGTATGCCCTACAGCAGACGGGGGGCGGTTAAGCTCAGTGGCGAGTCGGTCGCCAGCGAGGCTCCTGAGGAAGAATCGGCGGAAGAACTCGCCACGGTAAACAGTGCTGAATACGAGGCGATCGTACAGGCCTACACTAATAAAAAGGGTGAGCTGTCCTACGACCTGCTCAACAAAGATTTCATCCAGTTTGCTAAATCCAGCAAAATCGTCGCCGACATGGTGGCAAACCGCGCCTCCGTCGATGAAATTCGCGACCACATCGTCAAGGTTAAGCTCGAGTCCCTGACCGGCAACCGGGATTTGACGGTGGCCCAGACCCAGCGGATTGTAGACATGCTGGATGAGGTGAGCCCCCGTTACGTATTTCGAGAGTTAAACGACGAGATCATTCGCATGCTCAGCCAGGCTAAGGGGTAACCTCTGGGTCAGCCCGGCCTAGGGTATCGTGACGGCCGGGCTAGACCCCGATTTCTGAGGCGTCGCCCTAGGGGCATGCCATACATCCGATCGAAAAACTAGGTTCCTGGACCAGCGGTCTAGGGGCTGGATCACCGTCTGCACCGGCAGAGGGCAACTTTGCCGTTCTCAATATAACGATACGCAACTTTGAACAGGATCTAGCCTTCTCAGGTTGGGCTGACTGGTGTTTGGGGCTCTCAGCTTGCGGGGCTAGGGTCTTCATGCCAGGTGGGGCTGGAATTCCACGACGGCCAGAAAAAATGGCCGGAGGAAATTTAGGTTTCCTGGATGACATAACCTGAGAGAACTGATAAGAACCGTTACAATTTTCTGGCTTTCCTCAGAATCCTTGTCGGTTGCTGATCCCGGTGCTAACGTCAGTAGCCAATGGTTCGGATAGTCTTTCCTAAGGAGAACGGTAACCATGACTCAACGGCATACCTCTATCCCGGCGATTTTTTAGGCCCAGTCCTGCTGGGTGTACGCCCATCCCGCCCTCTCCCTAGCCTTTAGCATCTTTCCCAACCGAGTCGAAGGCCAAGCCGGTTGTTAAAACCCTGGATGGGTACTCGCAACGCTCAAGTCCGTTCTGAATTTCACCAACCTCTCACCAGCCTAGATGGCGGCGGTTGACGGAGGAGCCGTGCCCTGACCCTAGGAACTCAGGCCGGCCCGTTCCTCCAGACCCCAGCCGCTCCAGTCCTTAGAGGGCGCTGACTCTACAGCGCCCCATTGCAATCGGAGGGTTCTCCATGAAGATTGACGGTAAAACAGCCCTGGTGACCGGGGCTTCCCGCGGTATCGGCCGGGCGATTGCCCTGGCCCTAGCCCTGCAAGGGGCCCAACGCATTTTGTTGTTAGCCCGCAATGGCCAACGCCTGGCTAGGGTAGCCGCGGAGGTAGAACAGTTGGGGACCCAGGCGGTAGTGCTGCCGGTGGATTTGACCGATGCGGTCCAGGTGCATGTGGCCATTGCCCAGGCCTGGCAGCAGCACGGGCCGGTGCATTTGCTGGTCAACTGTGCCGGGGTGGCTCACCAGGTTCCGTTTCTGCAAACTCAGTTGCCCTACGTGCGATCGGAAATCTCGACCAACCTGCTGGGACTTTACACCATTACTCGGTTGGTGGCTCGGCGCATGGCGGTGCGGCGGGAAGGCTGCATTGTGAATGTATCTAGCCTGATGGGCAAGGTGGCCGCCCCCACCCTGGCTACCTACTCGGCCACCAAGTTTGCGATTTTAGGGTTTACCCAGGCGCTGCGGTGCGAACTGGCTCCTTACCAGATTCAGGTGGTGGCGCTGCTGCCTTCCCTCACCGATACAGACATGGTGCGGGAGTTCCAATGGTTTCGCTGGGTGCAGCCGGCTAGCCCAGAGCAGGTGGCCCAGGCCCTCATCAAGGGGCTAGCCCAAGGTCGTCGAGAGATTTTAGTCGGCTGGCAGAGCTATGCCACGGCCTGGGCCCAGCGCCTGGCACCCGGCCTAGTCGAGCGGTTAGTGCGGTTCTCGGCTCCGGCGGAGGTCAGACGACAGCCCACCCAGGGCCGCCCCCGGCTGGTGGAGTTACGCTGAGGGGGCGGGCTAGATGACCGGCCCTGCTCCCTCAGGCCAATACCCCATTCAGGAAAATATCGGTCAGGCACTCCGCTAACTCTTTCATGGACTGGGCAGAACCGGCGGTATCCCCGAGGGTTTCCTGGCTGAACCCAGCGACGGTAAACATACCTAGAAAAACCCTAGCCACCATGCGCGGGTTCATGGGGCGATACACCCCTCGATCCATAGCGGTTTGGAAAAATGCCTCGGCCACATCGATCATCTTGCCAATGACCTCCGTTTGAATTTGCTCCCGCAGTTCGGGATGAAACTGAGCTTCCATGAAGCACACCCGCATTAGGGCGGAGTTGCGTTGCAGGTTGAGCATGCGCCGCTGCATAACCTGGCCGATAGCCTTATAGCTGGCCATCTCACTGAGTTCGGTCAACAGGTCGGTCAAGATTTCTACCCATCCCTGGCTGGCTACCGCCACCAGAATCGCCTTCTTGTTCTCAAAATGCCGAAACAGGGTTCCCTCAGCTACCCCAGCCGCCTGGGCCAAATCGCGGGTGGTGGTGCCGCTGTAGCCTCGCTGGGCAAATAACCGGAGGGCAGCCTGCAAAATTTTGGTCTCAGTATCAGTTTCGCGGACGGTTTTAAGGAACGGCACCATGGCGAATCACCCTCAAAGAACCGGGCAGTTTCTAATGCTCGAGTACTGGATAGCAGAAATAACCCACCCATTTGATGAAGCAGGAACCCTCATAGGAGACGGAAGCCCTGTTCATCCTTCTGCCTTCTTACTTCTGGCTTTCTGTACTAGGGCCATTGTGCCTGGTTTTCAGAGGGTTCAGGAGGGCGACGTTACATAACCTTATAAAACCAGAAATATCTACTCCTTTGGACCAAAATAATAGGTCAACTATCGTCACAAGATTTCATGGAACTTAGTTATTCGTAACCGCCAGAATGCCTTTAACTCTGGCATTTCGGTTATTTTTACCCGATGAGTCAGAATAACCGAATATCCTCTATCGACAATTTTTCTATGCTGAAGATAGGCGAGGAAAGAGGGTGATTCCCAACCATTGATTATCCCTCAAACCTGCCCAAGGCCCCTGACCCTAACGGGTTAAGAGGAGTTTCCTGACGTTCATAATCCTCACCACAGGAGGTTACTATGTCGTTGATTAAATGGTCACCCTTTGGGGATATTGATGCCCTGCAAAGAGAAATGAATCACCTGTTTGAACAGTTCGTTCCAGCTCGTCGGGAACAACTGTTTGGCGGTAGCTTTGTGCCAGCGGCAGAAATCAAGGAAACGGATACAGCCATTGACTTGAAGGTCGAAGTACCGGGGTTGTCACCGGAAGATATTGACCTTCAAGTAACGGCAGACGCGGTTTCCATTGCCGGTGAACGGAAGTCTGAATCGACCACCGAAGAAGGCGGTGTGACCCGCAGTGAATTCCACTATGGCCGCTTCCAAAGGATTATCCCGCTGCCAGCCCGGGTGCAAAACACTACCGTTGAAGCGGAATACAAGGATGGCATCTTGAACCTGCACATGCTTAAGGACGAGGAAGAACAAAAGAAAGTCGTGAAGGTTCCCATTCGCTAGGTCGGCTCGACTCTGCGGATGAGGGTGTTGTCTGAGGACGCCGGCAGACGGTCTGATGGCCTACCAGTGAGGCCGCGAAGGGCGGTTCTGAGCGCATCCTAGAGTGAACAAAAAGCCCCTCGGCTGACGGACCGGGGGGCTTTTAAGATTTAAGAGTAATGCGGTATGGGCGGTAAGTGATAGGAACTATCAGCCAGCAGCCAAAACCATCTCGTCAGCCAGCAGTCCTTAGGCTTTCCGCGAGTAGTATTCCACCACCAGCAGTTCGTTGATGTTGAGGGCGACCCATTCGCGCTCAATCACGCCGTTGACCTTGGCGGTGAGCTTTGCCTTATCCAGCTCTAGGTGGCTGGGGACATTGGCTAACCCCGGGAACTCCAGGTTGGCTTCCACGAGTTTTTTAGAGGCGTCGCGATCGCGCACCGTAATCACATCTCCCGGCCGACACTGGTAGCTGGGAATGCTCACCACTCGGCCGTTCACGCAGATATGACCGTGGTTCACAATTTGGCGTGCCGACGGGATAGTAGGACCAAACCCGAGCCGGAACACGGTGTTATCCAGCCGCATTTCTAGCAGTTGGAGGATCACCAACCCGGTGGAACCACCGGCCCGGCGAGCTTTTTTCACGTAACGCAGCAATTGCTTTTCGGTCAACCCGTAGTTAAACCGCAGCTTTTGCTTTTCCTCTAGACGCACCCCATACTCAGACTTTTTCTTACGATCCTGACCGTGTTGCCCGGGAGGGTTGGCCTTACGAGGAGACTTGCGGGAAAGCCCCGGCAATTCCCCTAACCGCCGCACCACCCGCAGGCGGGGACCTCGATATCGCGCCATAACCGTTGACTCTCCGAAAAATAACCTTGGAAGAATTCCAAAGTTATCATTCTAGCGCGTTAGGAGAGTCGTCACAAGCCTGGTTTGCGGATATCCGTTGAGGCCAGAAGGAGGGGCCAGGAGGAAATCCAGACATTCCTTTTGGATACCGACTTGAAGCGGGCCAATTTTCCTGGCGAGTCGCCAGGGGTCAGCCGTTCAGCCTTCAGAGGGCTTCTGGAGCCTGAATGCCTGATGCTCAATACGGTTTCCGCTGACGTTGATAGCCTTCCCTTTGATTCTCTTGCCTGCTTGCCGCGGCCTTTATGTCCTAGTGCTGGCTAATGCGGCGCAAAAAGGCTCTCAGGCGATCGCTACGAGGATTGGCAAACACCTCTTCGGGCCTGCCCTCCTCCTCAATCAGCCCGGCGTTAAAGAACATCACCTTGTTGGACACTTCCCGGGCAAACTGCATTTCGTGGGTGACCACCACCATGGTCATGCCCTCTTCCGCCAACTGGCGCATGACACCCAACACCTCCCCCACCAACTCGGGATCCAGGGCGCTCGTGGGTTCATCAAACAAAATCGCCTCGGGCTTCATGCAGAGACTACGAGCAATGGCGACCCGTTGTTTCTGCCCCCCCGACAGTTGTTCTGGGTAGGCTCCGGCGCGATCGGCCAGGCCCACCTTGGTCAGGTACTGCATAGCCACCGCCTGACAATCCCCCTCGGAACCCTTCAAAACCTTGCGGGGAGAGAGCATTAGGTTTTCCAGCACGGTCAGGTGGGGGAAGAGGTTGAAATGCTGGAATACCATGCTGACCTTACTGCGCAGCTGGTACAACGCTTTCCAGGAAAGTTTATGGGCAGAGACATCCTGTCCCATCACTTCCAGGCGGCCTCCGTTGATCGTTTCCAGGCGGTTGAGACAGCGCAGGAAGGTACTCTTGCCGCACCCCGAAGGACCAATGATGGACACCACATCCCCCTTCTGAAACTGGGTGCTGACCCCTTTGAGCACCTCTAGGTCGCCATAGCTCTTGAAAAGATTTTCGCAGGCAATGACCGGGGTTGCAGGGGTCGGAAAAGTTGCTGTCATGGGATTCAACGCCTAGGCAGTTCGTGGAAGCTGAAAATCAAGAATTTTTTAAAGAAAATCACTGATTTTTTGGAGTTATCTGTATCTATCAAAACATTTTCCTACTTCCTTAACTTTATACAGTGCTGGAACCTGGGCTCGTAGCCCACTGTGTCTATAATCTATGTCCTTGACCTTACACCGATACCCCCAAGACTGCGATGTTCCGTAAACTTTCTTCTCGCTGGCTGAAGCGCATTGGCGCCCTCTGGTTAGGTTGCCTACTAGTTCTCGCCCTGGGGTATTTCCCCAGCCAGGCCCAGGATAGCGCTGCGGTGTGGGAGGTGGGCACTGAGCCCACCTTTCCGCCCTTTGAAATGAAAGATGAAGCCACCGGTAACGTGATTGGCTTTGATATTGATTTGATCAACGCCATCGGGGAAGCGGCCGGGCATCCAGTCAAAATCATCAGTCTGCCCTTCGATGGGCTGATTCCGTCCCTACAGTCGAAAACCCTGGATGCAGCCATCAGCGGTATGACCATTACCGCTGAGCGGGCTCAAACCATCGATTTTTCCAGGCCCTACTTCGAGGCCGGGTTGGCCATTGCGGTGGTCGAAGGCAATGACAGTATCCAGTCCTTTGAGGACCTGAAGGGCAAGCGCATTGCCGTCCAAATTGGTACCACCGGTGCCGAAAAAGCCAAGGAAGTAGAAGGGGCCACGATCAGCACCTTTGACGGCGCACCTTTGGCCCTCCAAGAGTTGCTCAATGGCCGGGTGGATGCCGTGGTCAATGACCTGCCCGTGACCCTTTACGCCATTAACGAAGCCAACCTGAAGGGGATCAAGATTGTCGGTGAACTCTTGACTGAAGAGTACTACGGCATTGCCCTACCCAAGGGGTCGGAAAACCTGGCCACAATCAACGCCGCCCTGGGTGAACTGATTGAAAACGGCACCTATGCGGAGATCTTTGGCAAGTGGTTTGCCGGCGAACCGCCCGATTTACCTGAGATCGCTCCAGCCCTGAGTTCTGGCACCGCCTCTGGATTAGATTGGGGTCTCCTGTTCCGCAACCTCATGCGGGGCGCTTGGGTGACCATCATGCTGACTTTTTTCTCCTTCCTGTTTGGGCTGATTGGCGGTTCCTTGGTGGCCTTCGCCCTGATTTCTCCCTTCAAGCCCCTGCGATGGCTCTGCCGGGTCTACGTAGACTTCTTCCGGGGCACGCCGATGCTGGTGCAATTGTTCATGATCTACTTCGGTATACCGGCACTGTTCCAGGGCCTAGGCTTTGATGTCAGTTTTAACCGCTTCTTTGCCGCAGTTCTGGCCCTGAGCCTAAACGTAGCCGCCTACCTGGCGGAGATTCTACGGGGGGGCATTCAATCCATTGACCGGGGTCAATGGGAAGCCGCAGAGTCTCTGGCCATGAACCCCATTGAAACCATGCGCTATGTGGTATTTCCCCAGGCCTTTCGCCGCATTTTGCCGCCCCTGGGCAATGAGTTCATCACCCTGATTAAGGACACCAGTTTGGCCGCGGTAATCGGGTTTGAAGAGCTCTTTCGGGAGGGCCAGTTAACCGTAGCAACCACCTACCGAGCCTTTGAGGTGTATCTGGCCGTAGCTATTGTTTATCTGGTGATGACCTCCATTGCGTCCATGGTCTTCAAACGGCTAGAGGCTTATATGGATCCCATTGGTCGATCGGAAAAGCAAAGGAAAGCCGCAGCAAAGCCCGCTCCCCTCGGGGCCTAGGCCCTGAGGAGTGGGCTCAATTTTCTCGAAGCACGTAGCCCACACCACGAACCGTTTGAATTAATCGTTTTTCGTCTTCTCCGTCAATTTTTAGGCGCAGGTAACGGATGTACACCTCAATCACATTGGATTCCCCCACAAAGTCGTAGCCCCAAACGTTTTCCAGAATTTGCTCCCGGGGCAGCACCTCGCGGGGATGTTCCATCAAGTATTTCAGCAGCTCAAACTCCTTCATGGTCAGGTCAATCACGCGATCGCCGCGAATGGCGTGGCGATTAGCCAAATCCAGGGTGAGTTCGCCAAACCGCAGGTTGTCGGTCGCCGTCGGGGCGGCCTGTAAGTACAAGTTCACAATTTTAAGGAAGGCATCGGCCCGGTAGGGCTTAAGGAAGTAGTCATCGGCCCCACAGTCCAGGCAGGCGACCCGATCCTCCAGGCTCTCCTTGGCCATCAGCAACACAATCGGCGTCTTCACCCCCTGGCGGCGGAGGGTCTGGCACAGGGCCAGGCCCGATTGATTCCCTAACAGCCGATCCACCACAATTAATGAGTAGGAGGCTTGGCTGGCCAGGGCTAAGCCCTCTTCGCTGCCGTAGGCCATCACCGGGGTATAGCCCGCTTCCTGAAGATCCAGCCCCATTTGACGTGTTTGGCCCTCGCTCGGGCCGATAATTAAAATCTTGGCCTCCGTCTCTGCCGGGGTACCCATAGCGCCCTCATTGATCGGTGAAGATAAATACTCATGGTTAAAACATGGCGAT
>DVEE01000255.1 GCA_015295885.1 Leptolyngbyaceae cyanobacterium M65_K2018_010 | reverse complement strand
CGCTATCTACCCCCCGCTATCTACCCCCCGCTATTTACCTATTGACGCCATGACATTTGGAACCAGTCTCAATGCGGCCCATGCCTTGATTGTGGGAGCCAGCCAGGGAATTGGGCTAGGTTTTGTGCAGCAATTAGCGGCCGACCCGCGCTTTCAGCGGGTATACGGCACCTATCGCCACCCTGATAGGGCTAGCAGGCTTTTGGCCCTGGCCCCGCCTGGGGGTTCCGTGACCCCTCTACCGATGGATGTGACCGATGAAGAAAGTATGGCCCAGGCGATCGCCACCATTCAGGCCCAGACCCCTCGCCTTCACCTGGTGGTCTATTGCGTGGGTCTACTCCACGAGGGTGATTTTCAACCTGAAAAAAGTGTACGCCAGCTTACCAGTGATAATTTAATCCGTTCCTTTCAGGTCAATGCCATTGGAGCAGCCTTACTGGCCAAACAGGTACTACCCCTGCTGAAGCACGATCGCCCCAGCGTCTTGGCGGCGATTTCGGCCAAGGTGGGTAGCATCGGGGATAATCGGTTGGGCGGATGGTACGGCTACCGGGCCTCAAAGGCGGCCCTGAATATGTTGATTAAAACCGCCTCGCTGGAGTACGCCCGCAAAAGCCCTAACACCATCTTAGTCCTGCTGCACCAGGGCACCACGGATACCCGCCTGTCTCAACCCTTTCAGCGAGGGGTACCGGCGGAGAAACTCTTTTCCGTAGACCGTACCGTCGCCCAGTTGATGGCGGTTATTCAGGGGCTAGAACCAACGGACAGCGGCGAATTCTTGAACTGGGATGGTTGCCGCCTACCCTGGTAAAGTCCTTGCTTTTGGGGTGAACCGACCTCACCCAGCCCAGCCTTAGTGGGCCGATTGGTTCATCCGAGGAGGCATCCGTTAACGTGAACGATTGATGAGAATTGTGGAGAAGCTTCAACAATGCTCTCTCCCTGGCAAACCGTATCGTAAGCTACAGATGTAGGGATAAATCGTTCATCTCCTCTGCTCAGGGTGTGAGGTTGACCGATAGCAGAGAGACGGAAGTAGGGGCAACCCGAAGGAACGCGCCTCGCAGTGCCCAGTCGCTACCAGGAGGCGAAACTATGAAACTTACCTATCGCGGCGTCAGCTACGACTATACGCCCAATCCAGTCCCCCCAATGGGGCCCGTGTTCGATGTCGGTAGTTATCGGGGTGCAACCGTTGCCTTTCGAGCCTTAGCGGAAGTCCCGCCCCAACCCAGTGCTGATTTGACCTGGCGAGGAGTTCCATACCGCAGCGGTACGCCTGAACCGGCTAGGCCAGCAGTGCCCATCGGGGCAGCACCCACTCCCACCATGACTGAGGATCCAGCACCGATGCCATCGAATGGCGTTATGGCAGCCTCTAGAAACCTCTTCCTGCGTCACCACCAACGCATTCGCAGGCGGGAACAAGGCATGATGGTTCGGCTGGCAGCGGAAGTGGGTTTGCCGGTGGAAGCCGCCGCTCGTTATGAAAGTCAAATTCAAGGCAAACTGCCCCACGATTTTGCCGGTTACGACCGTAGTGCCACAGCCATGAGCTGAGGCCGCTAGGGTTGACAGCGGGGGAAGCCAAAGCCACCCAGCCTGGGCAAGCTTCAAAGGTCAGTCCCCCCGCTTAAGCAGGCAAGTTTGCCGCGATCAGGCAGAGGGTTCGATGCGGAGAGCATTGAACCCTTTACTTTAGGGATCTCCCTAAAGCGCCGATTTAGACTCACCTGCTTGCTGTACCGATGCCCGAGAGATCCTTAGTCTTTAAGATGCTGGTTGGCCTTGGCTAGGGACCGCAGATGCGAGATAGTGAATTCTGTGCGTAAACCGGCCCTTTTACCCGTTTAGATCTGCCATGTCGGCTCAGCCTAGGATTATTGTTTTAGATGACGACCCTACGGGTTCCCAGACCGTTCATAGTTGTCTGCTGTTGCTGCAGTGGGACGTGGAGACCCTGAGCCAAGGGTTACGGGATGGATCGCC
>DVEE01000520.1 GCA_015295885.1 Leptolyngbyaceae cyanobacterium M65_K2018_010 | reverse complement strand
GAGTCTGCTCGCTCCCAACCCGAATTGGGTGAATGGTGCGAAGGGCGGTCAGGGGATTGGCCCCGGGGGCTATCCTGGTACCCTGTTTCCCTACCTGGCTACCAACCTGAACTACAGTGCAGCTAGCTTGCCAGCCGGTTTGACGGTAGTCCCCAGTGGTGGGTCGCCTCTGCCGAATACCCTGACCGGCAGCGTGATTGCCGACGTCAACGGCACTAAGGTCGGTATTTTGTCAGCGGTTACCCCCTACCTACCCACCATTGCCAACATTAGTCCTGTGACGATGACCACCGGCAGTGACCTTACCTCTACTACCCCGATCAGCCAACAGGTAGAAGCCCTGGTCACCAATCTGCTGCCAGAAATTCAGCTTCTGGAAGGTGCAGACATCAACAAAATCATCTTGATGACCCATCTGCAAGAATCAGAGATTGAGCAGGCTCTGGCTCAACGGCTGGTGGATCTAGGAGCGGGGGTTGATATCCACATTGGTGGCGGATGCCACCGGGTGATGAGCGATGAAGCGACGGCTCCCCCCCTGCGGTTAGATGAAACCCAGCAAACCAGTGGTCAACTCCTACAGCCCTACCCCCAAGTCTTTTCCAACGGCACCAATACGGTGTACTACGTCAATACTGGCTCCAACTACCGTTATCTCAGTCAGTTAGTTGCAACCTTCGACGAGAATGGAGTGATCACGTCCATTGGGGATGACAGCGGCACCTTTGCTACCGATATAGCCGGGGTGGATCGACTTTACCCTGAGGTCATCACCACCTTTGAACAGGTGCGAGCCTTAGCAGATCCTGAGATTGTCGCTATTGTCGAGGGCGTTGGTAACTACGTGAACACCCTCGATAGCATCATCTACGGCCAAACCGATGTTTTTCTCAATGGTATTCGGGGCGATGTGCGCACCCAGGAAACGAACCTGGGTAATCTCACCGCCAATGCCAACGATTACTATGCCGAGCAATACCTGGTGGCCTACGGCGATGCCCTACTAGCCGGCTTTAGTAGAATTGACATTTCCTTCAAAAATGGCGGTGGCATCCGCGACCAGATTGGCCAATCCTTCATTCCGGGCGGCGGCGGCGATCTGGTCCAACTGCCTCCAGCAGGGAACCCCAACGTGGGTAAGGAAGAGGGGGATATCTCCCAGTTGGATATCAGTAACTCGCTGCGGTTTGATAACTCTCTCTCCATTGGCATTGTCAGTGCCGCCGGACTCTACGCAATAGCTGAACACATGGTGGCCCGAGTTGAGGCCGCTGGTGGCCAGTTTGGGCAAATCGGTGGCTTCCGGTTCAGCTACGATCCCACTGCCCCGGCCCGGACCAGCGCCACGCCTGGGGCTCGCATCCAAAACCTGGCTGTGGTTGAGGATGATGGCCGCATTAAAGATGTGATTGTCCAAAATGGCACCTTGGTCGGTAATCCCGATCGCACCTTTTCAGTCGTTACCCTGGGTTTCCTGGCTACTGGTGGAGACAGCTATCCGACAGTGCTCCAAAATGTGGTGTCCTTAGAGACCTTGGCTGAACCGCCTACCCTGGGTAGAGCCGACCTCAAAGCCGGTGGTGAGCAAGATGCCCTGGCGGAGTACCTGGCCGCCTTTTATAACCAAGATAAGGGGCAGGCTCCTTACAACGAAGCGGATACCCCCCGAGAACTAGATGAGCGGATTCAAAACCTGGCCTTTAGAGCCGATACCGTCCTGGGCGACTCCATGGCCTTGACGATCCAAAGCGGCGTGACCAGCGTTTTCCTGGATCTACCCCTGCTGCAGTCCGCCGCAGGCCTGGTGCTGGTGGAGGCCATGCAGTTCGCCAAGCCGGTGGTCACCACGCGGTGGCGCGGCATACCCTCGGTGGCAGAGGACGGCGTGAACGGCTTCGTCTCGGAGGACGAAAAGGCCCTCCGCGAGCGGATCCTCGAGCTTCTCCAGGACCGAGAAAGAGCCTTCGCCATCGGCAGAAAGGCACGCGAGACCGTGCTCG
>DVEE01000517.1 GCA_015295885.1 Leptolyngbyaceae cyanobacterium M65_K2018_010 | reverse complement strand
AGAATCCAGACTTAGGGTCTGCGGTGCCCACCATGGTTGCGCCCTAAATTTTCCTTGGTCTCCTAGGGGTTAGACGAAGCGCCGGGTTGGAGCCGGGACTGGCCCACAATCCCAGGGAAGGGATTAAGATAGGACAGGCTAGAGGTTTGCGGCCTGATAGATTTTGAGTGTTGGGATAATTAAGGACTAGCATGAGACGTCGTCGTCAGGAAAGTCGCTGGATTCATCGTTATTCGCGCTGGTTGCTAGCCGGCGTCGCCGCCCTGGGTGCCCTAGAAACCGCCTATCTCACCCTCGTCAAGCTGACCGGCGGCGATGCTTGCCCGGCGGAGGGTTGTGATCGGGTTTTGGCCAGCCCCTACGCCACGGTGTTTGGATTGCCCTTAACGGTTTTCGGGTTTCTGGGCTACGCGGCCATGGTGGCTCTGGCCACGGCCCCCCTTTGGGTCAACCCAGATCAAAACAAGGCTCTGCGCCAACAGCTAGAGAGCTGGACCTGGCCGCTGATCTTTGCTTTGGCTACGGCCATGGTGGTCTTTAGCGGCTACTTGATGACTGTCATGGCCTTTGAGATCCAGGCCTTTTGCCCCTTCTGTGTAGCTTCTGCGATTTTTTCCCTATCCCTATTTCTGCTGGCGGTCTTCGGGCGTCGCTGGGAAGATTGGGGCCAGTTGGCTTTTATTGGTTTGATTGTGGCCGTGGTTACCCTGACTGGCGTCATGGCGGTTTATGCACCGATTCGGGCTGGCGGCAATGTCAACACCGCCAACGGTCAGGTAGGGCCCCCGATTACCCTGGCTTCGGGGCCAGCAGAACTGGCCCTGGCTAAACATCTGAAGGATTCGGGTGCCGTTATGTACGGGGCTTGGTGGTGCCCCCACTGTCACGATCAAAAGGAAGTTTTTGGGGCAGAGGCGGCGGCGTTGATCCCCTACGTGGAATGCGCTGAAGACGGTCGCAATGCCCAGACCGCTCTCTGCCGTTCTAAGGCCAAAGTCACGGGCTTCCCTACCTGGGAAATCAACGGTGAATTTTATCCCGGTGCTCAAACCCTGCAGCGGTTAGGGGAGCTATCGGGATATCAGGGGCCGATGGATTTTCGCAATTAGGGCTCAGGGCAAGGGGGACTCGGCGGAACAGCTGAGTACGGCATCGACGGGGCCGAAGCCCTCGGGATCGGGATAGCCCACGAGCTCCTGGTAGTAATCGGCATGGGCGGCCAAGAACTCTCGGGTGGCCTGAACACCCAACCCGTAGAAGATCATCTCGCGATAGATGGTCAGAGTGACGGGTTGCTCGGCGGCCCCCCCCACTAGGGTGGGGAGTTGTTCGAATAAAACGGTGGTGCCTGCGGTGGTTTCAGTCAAGGTGATGAAGGCTCGCATGCCTAGGGGATTGGGGCCCAGATCGGGGTTGTAGGTACAAACATCTTGGGCTTGAGCCACTGAGCCCAGGGCTCCACCCAGGATCCAACTGGCGATCGCACCCACCCAAAGTCGACCCACCATGAACGTACCCTGCCGGGAAACTAGTCTCTCTACCATGGCTGCTATCCATCCTTCCGTTGATTTTCGCTCAGATACGGTCACCTGGCCCACCGATGAAATGCGGGCCGCCATGGCCGCCGCCGCCGTCGGCGATGATGTCTATGGCGAAGATCCTACTGTAGCAGCCCTAGAAACCCTGGCGGCGGAGCTTCTAGGCAAGGAAGCGGGGTTACTGGTTACCAGTGGCACCCAGGGCAATCTGGTAGCAGCCCTCACCCATGCTCAGCGGGGAGATGAAGCCATTCTGGGAGAAGACGCCCACACCTTTTGCTGGGAAGCCGGGGGTCTGGCCGTGCTAGGCGGCATTACCCCCCGTCCCCTGTCCACAGACCGACGGGGCCGCATGGATCTCACCCAAATACGGTCGGCCATTCGCGGGGATGACCCCCACTGGCCTCGCAGTCGTTTGATTTTGCTGGAAAACAGCTCCGGTGCTAACCACGGGGCCGCCCTCGAACCAAACTATTTTGAGGCAGTCTATGGGATTGCCCAGGCCCATGGGCTGAAAATCCATCTGGATGGGGCCCGCCTGTTTAACGCCGCCACGGCTTTGGGGCAGCCCCCCCGGGCCATCACCCAGTGGGTGGATTCAGTCAGCGTCTGCCTTAGTAAGGGGCTCTGTGCGCCGGTGGGCTCTGTGCTGGTGGGAACGGAGGAATTTATCCACCAGGCCCGTCGTCAGCGTAAGCTATTGGGCGGCAGCATGCGGCAGGCTGGGGTCTTGGCCGCCGCTGGCTTGATTGCCCTCAAAACGATGACCCAACGGCTGGCGGAAGACCATGCCCAGGCCCAACGGCTGGCCCAGGGATTAGCTACTATTCCTGGCCTTCAGATCGACCCAGGGGCGGTGGAAACCAATCTGGTCTTTTTTGACCTGGCGGAGGATGTGCAGATCTCCCCTGGGGATCTGGTGCAGACCCTGCAGGTGGATTATGGCCTGTACCTGGGCTGCTACCATGGTCGCACCCTGCGGGCTGTCACCCATTACTGGATTCAACCCCAACAGGTGGAACGCCTGGTGGAGGCTCTGGGCCGGATACTGGCCTGATTAACCTTTCGCCCTCTAAGGGATCAGCGGGAAAATTAAGATCCCGGTGGTGATCGGTCGTGAGGGGGTGAGATGGTGGGTCGGTGGGACAGCTTCAAGTCAGGAGTCGGTACGTTTATTTTGAGCACCTCCCTAAGTAGGTGGGTGCAATTCAGGATCAGTAAACGATGCTAGGGGAAGTGGAAGGGGCGTAGCCCTCAAACCCCCTGCTTACAATTCATTAGACTTGGCCACTTATCCTCTCTATACTGGTACCTTGGTGTTTGTCCCAGAAGGAATTCCATGTCTGTCATTCGCGAACTGCATCACCAGTTAGTTAGCAAAGAACGATCGGCCGTGGAGATCACCCAGGCATACCTTGACCAGATTGCGGTTTTAGAACCGAAGCTGCACAGCTTCCTAACCGTAACGGCGGAGCAAGCTTTGACCCAGGCCCACCAGGTTGATGCTCGCATTGCGGCCGGAGAAGAGTTGGGCTTGCTGGCCGGTATTCCTCTGGCCCTGAAGGATAACCTGTGTACCGAGGGTATACCCACCACCTGTGCCTCTAAGGTGCTGGAACATTTTGTCCCGCCCTACGAATCTACCGTGACCCAAAGGCTGAAGGCCGCTGGCGCCATTGCCCTGGGTAAAACTAACCTGGACGAGTTTGCCATGGGCAGCTCCACGGAAAACTCAGCCTACCAAATCACCGCTAATCCCTGGGACATTGAGCGGGTACCGGGGGGGTCTTCCGGCGGTTCGGCGGCCGCCGTCGCCGCAGGGGAATGTGCGGCGGCCCTGGGTTCCGACACCGGTGGCTCAATTCGCCAGCCAGCTTCTTTTTGTGGGGTGGTTGGGCTCAAGCCCACCTACGGGCTGGTTTCTCGCTTTGGGTTGGTGGCCTATGCTTCCTCCCTGGATCAGATTGGGCCCCTGACTAGAACCGTTGAAGATGCCGCCATTCTCCTGGGCGCGATCGCGGGGCACGACCCCAGGGACTCCACGAGCCTGGCGACGGCCATTCCTGATTACACCCAATTCCTTAAGGCTGACCTAAAAGGGCGAAGGGTGGGCCTGATTCAAGAAACCTTTGCCGCCGAGGGCATTGACCCGGCAGTGAAAGGGGCGACGGAAAAGGCCATCCAACAACTCCAGGAACTGGGAGCGGAAGTTCAGGAAATATCCTGCCCTCAGTTTCCCTACGGACTACCCACCTATTACCTCATCGCTCCCTCCGAGGCCTCCTCTAACCTGGCTCGCTACGACGGGGTTAAGTACGGCACTCGCACCAACAACGATAACCTGATGACCATGTACACCCAGACCCGCGCCCAGGGGTTTGGGGCAGAAGTCAAACGACGCATTATGATTGGCACCTATGCTTTATCAGCGGGCTATTACGATGCCTACTACTTAAAAGCTCAAAAGGTTCGCACGCTGATTAAACAAAACTTTGAGGCCGCCTTCGAGCAGGTGGATGTGCTGGTCTGTCCTACCTCGCCAACCACCGCCTTTAAAGCGGGGGAAAAGGTGAACGACCCCCTTAGTATGTACCTCTCGGACCTGATGACTATCCCGGTCAACCTGGCCGGCTTACCAGGTATGAGCTTGCCCTGCGGCTTTGACGAGCAAGGCTTGCCCATTGGTCTGCAGTTGATTGGCAATGTACTGCGGGAAGACCTGCTGTTTGAGGTGGGCTATGCCTACGAGCAAGCTACGGACTGGCATCGACGTCTGCCGGCGGTTGAGTGACTCTGGGAATCGGTGAGGGTTGACCCAGATCAGGTGAGGGGGCCAGCGGCTATCTCACCCCCACTGGATGATTCCTAGCATTGGATGGCTACCCGGCGCCCTGGTTACCTGAAAAACCGTCACAGGGAAGCCTGGCTAAATCGAACTGATCCTCTAATAATAAAAATCAGGCGATCAGGCTAATAGACCAACTTTCACCCCCTACCACCTCACTACCCCTCCATCCTCCCTATGCCCATGCTCAAATTTCTCTTCAGCTTCCTGGGCATTTCAGGACTGGTTTATGGTTCCCTTTGTGGCTATCTCTGGTGGGTGCAGCGCCGGTTAATGTACTTACCAACCCCCCAGCTCACCCTCCCCTCCCCGGGGTTGGGGGTTGACTACGAGGAGGTTTGGATTCCCGTTCAGGCTGACCCTGGAGGGCAACTGCACGGTTGGTGGCTGCCCGCCGAGGCCCAGCCAGGGCTTACCTTCCTGTACCTGCATGGCAATGCCGGCAATGTCTCGACCAATTTGGATCGGGTGCTGTTGTTGCGATCGCTGGGGGTCTCGGTGCTCACCATCGACTATCGCGGCTATGGTCAGAGTTCGGGGCCCTTTCCAGAGGAATCCCGCCTCTATGCCGATGCCCTAGCGGCCGCTCAGTACTTAGCGACCGAAAAGGGCGTTGCCCCTCACCATCTAGTGATCTATGGCCATTCCCTGGGTGGTGCCATTGGCATTGAACTGGCCAGCCAAATGCCCCACTTGGCCGGGCTGGTGGTAGAAGGGTCCTTTACTTCTATGGCAGACATGGCCGACCTATCGGTCTACAAACCTTGGTTTCCGGTGCGGCAGTTATTGACCCAACAATTCAACTCCCTAGCTAGAGTTGGCTCCCTCCAGGTGCCGGTACTCTATATTCACGGTCTCGCGGATCTCTCAGTACCTGCGTGGATGAGTCAAAAACTCTATGCTGCCACCCCTGGGCCCAAGCACCTCTGGCTAGTGCCCAATGCGGATCACAACGACTTAACCGACTGGGCCGGGGCGGAATTCGAGCAACGCCTACGGCAGTTTTTAGATCACCATGTGCTGGTCAATCCCTAGTCAGCTAAGTAGCCGTGTCAACTTAGGCTGATTATGAGAAGAAAGTTTGGGGCTGCGCGGCTCAGCCGAACGGCTCACGACGAAGCCCCCAGACCGGGGGGGTCACCCCCTCCCCCTCCGCCTGTATCACCTATTGAATTGCACCCACCTAACTTAGGCATCCTTGCAAAGCTGTGGTAAATTCCTGCCTACTTGCGGTATAGCAGGGCCTTTCTATTTGCTAAAGTGGGCACCAATATTCAAAAAATTACATAAACCCTATGGCACGACTGTCTACTGAACTCAACCAATATTTTTTTCACCAAGTCAGTGCCCCCCAGGTCAGCCTTAAGGAAATCCTCTCCCTGGCCGGTGAGCGTGTCTTTGGTTTCCTGTTTGTGCTGCTATCGTTACCCTCAGCCCTACCGGTTCCGGCACCGGGCTACTCCGTCCCCTTTGGAGTAGCCCTGTTAATTCTGGCATTACAACTTATAGCTGGTCGCACCCGTCCCTGGATGCCCGCAAAGTGGAATGACAAGCAATTTGACCTGGTCTCTGTGCAAAAAATTATCAAGGCCGGCACTCCCTGGCTGCAACGACTAGAAGCTATTTCTAGACCCCGCTTGACCCCAGTGTGTACCAGCCTGCCGGGGCGTACCGTGATTGGTATCGCCATTGCCCTGATGTCTATTTCCATGATGATTCCTATCCCTGGTACGAACACCCTGCCTGCCATGGGAATTTTTGTCACTGGGTTTGGCCTGCTCGACGATGATGGCGCGATTAGCCTGGCCGGTCTGGTGCTCTGCGTGATGGGCGGCACCCTAACGACCTTGATTCTCATCTTTGGCTATGAAGCCGTAAAAGCTGGCATTGGCCTGATGCGCGGCGGTTTCTGAGACGCTGGACCAGAGTTCCTCGGAGCATTACTCCTCAACTGAGCACTAAAACTGAGGACTAACCCCGCTGGAGAGATCAACCACTAGCAACTACAGTGGCCCACTGCGGCGTCACCCGAGGGGGTACTCTGTGACGCGAGCTCTAGAGCGCTAAGGGATCAGCGGGAAAATAAGTCCCCGGTGGTGATCGGTCGTGAGGGGGTAAGGGGGTGGGTCGGTGGGACAGATTCAAGTCAGGAGTCGGTACTTTTATTGTGAGCCCGTCCCTAAAGATTTCAAAGATCAGATAACGCAAATATAGCTAGCCCGCCGGGGCACCTCGATATCCGCCAGTTTTTCCACGGCATTTACCGGGATTGCCTCCTTAAAGAAGCCGCCCTAGTAGTCCCACTGGCTCGTGTAGGGGATGAACAGGGTCGAGGTGCGGCCTTCAGCGATTTTTTGCCGCCACTGCCCTGGGGTGTCCCTCACTTTGTAGATACTGGATTTCAACGGAGAGGGAGGGATTCGAACCCTCGTTGGGTGTGACCCCAAAACAGATTTCGAGTCTGCCGCATTCAACCGCTCTGCCACCTCTCCCGGTGTCAGCTATTTTAACCTCTGATTAGCCCTTCCTGAGTGGAAATTCGGCGCAGAGGTGCCAACACCCTGGGTAAACCTAGAGCGCCAAGAGTTGATCAAGGGCGGCCAGGGCTTCACACGGCTCGGTTTTGGTTGAGCCAGGTGCGATCGCGGTCCTGGCCACCGCGGAAACCCCCTGGGCCACGGGGGATAGGCCAGGCTGGAGGACGGCGGGTGCCGCAGCACCGCCTTCACCGGGGCGACCGTAGAGGTAGTCGTCGCAGTAGCAGCGAAATACTGCCTCCACCGCAGCCCGGGCATTTTTTAAGCCCCAGGCCGCGGCAATTCGCTCCGCCTTTTCGAGCACATCGGAACTGAGTCTTACTTTGTTGTCATACATAGCTGGGTATCGCCACTCATTAAAAACAAACCATGAACATTGGCAAATTGGGGATCCCCCATCACGGCAAACAGGTCATGCCCCTGCAGGCGTTCTGAAATTAGGTGCGACCCCCCGCCGGTGACCAAAAAGCGAGTGACCCGGGGCATGTAGGGGGTGTACTGGGCCTTAACGGTTTGAAAAATGCCCTTAAACCAGGGGTCTAGGTATTCATCCAACCAGTCAGCCCAGGCCAGACCGGTATCGGCGTAGGCATGATTGACCCGAAAGCCGTCCATGACAATGGAGGGATCGGCGCTACTGCCAAGGTGGTCGGTGAGGCGATGATCGAAGCTAATGGCCACGGCCAGTTCGTAGGTGCCGCCCCGATCCATGACGTTTTCATCAATAACTTCGCCGTCGGCATCCACCAAGCGGGTCAGCCAGGTACCCCCGCCAATGTCGATCACAATGGTGTAGCCATTGGGAGGAATCATACCCTGGGTTTTGGCGTAGTAGTAGGCCCCCATGCCCTCCCGCTCGACCTGTACCGACTCAACCTTAATGCGGAAATCAATACCGTTTCGAGTGAACTCGTGGGAACCCAGAAGTTGCCCTTGAATGGCCTCACCATTACGAGCTGGGTCGGGGGTAGAAATATGCAGGTCGACCCCATACTCGGATACGCCGCCGGCCAGGGGCTCCAGACAGGCGTAAAGGTGTAAAAGGGCCAGTTCCACCTTATTTTCAATGACGGTTTGCTGCTGGCGACGGTATTTATAGGCCTGAGCACCAAAGTGATACCGACGCCCATCGGGCAGTTCAATTAACGGTGAAGCTTCGGAGTAACTGACCGCATCTCGCCCCTGGGGCAGCTGGTAGCGCACCGAGCGAATTGCCTTGGGATGGCCATTGCCGTTGTAAAACTTAAGATCGTAATTGCCCGCATCCAGGGCCAACACCGGAGTCGTGCGGCTAACCTGGGGCACAATGCGAGCTTTAGCAGGTGTTTTGCCAGACGCGGAGGCTGAGCGGCCCCTGGGAGTGGCCGTAGAAGCAGTGGTGGACATAGGTCTATTCCTGTGGAACGGCGGGGGACAGGTGTCCCCACTAGTACGCATGAATCAATGATAATTCGTCTGTACTATCCTGACAAGCCCCAGGGTGACCTGCAGACTTCCTTACTCCCACTCAATGGTGCCGGGCGGTTTGGAGGTAATATCATAGACCACCCGGTTAACCCCAGGAACTTCGTTGACAATGCGGTTGGAGATGGTCTCGAGCAAGTCGTAGGGCACCCGTGACCAGTCGGCCGTCATGCCATCCTCGCTGCTGACCAAGCGGAGTACGATGGGATAAGCGTAGGTGCGTTGATCGCCCATGACACCGACGCTGCGGACGGGTAAAAGAACCGCAAAGGCTTGCCAAAAATCGTGGTACAACCCCTGCCTGTTAATCTCCTGACGGACGATGAAATCAGCATTACGCAAAATTTCCAGCCGTTCTTCGGTGATTTCGCCAATGATGCGAATGGCCAGCCCTGGGCCGGGGAAGGGGTGACGAGACACAATTTCCTCGGGCAAACCAATGGAACGTCCGACTTTGCGAACTTCGTCTTTAAAGAGCTTGCGCAGGGGCTCGATCAGCTTAAATTGCAAATCTTTGGGGAGGCCGCCCACATTGTGGTGGCTCTTAATCTTCACCGCCACTCGTTCGCCAGTTTTGGGGTCCATGTTGGTGTCTGCGGATTCGATCACATCGGGGTAGAGAGTCCCCTGGGCCAGGTAATCGAAGGGACCCAGGCGCTTGGACTCCTCTTCAAAAACCCGAATGAATTCGTGGCCGATTAGTTTCCGCTTTTCTTCTGGATCGGTAACCCCTTCTACCTTTGCCAGGAACCGCTCACGGGCCTTGATATGGTGAACGGGGATGTGGAACTGCTCTTGAAAGAGCTTGACCAATCGTTCGGGCTCGTCCTTACGCATAAAGCCCTGGTCAATGAACATGCAGGTGAGCTGGTCGCCAATGGCCTGGTGCAGCAAAAAAGCGAGGGTAGAAGAGTCTACACCACCAGATAGGGCCAAGAGTACTCGCCGGTCGCCGACTTTGGCGCGCACTTCTCGAATAGCTTCTTCCACGAAGGCGGCGGTGGTCCAAGTCGGCTGGCATTGACAAATGTGATAGACAAAGTTGCGAATTAGGGCAATGCCTCCCTGGGAATGGATAACTTCGGGGTGAAACTGGACCCCGTACAGCTTGCGATCGTGATCCGCAATAGCCGCACAGGGGGTGTTTTGGGTGTGGGCTAACACCTCGAAGCCCTCGGGCAGCTGAGTCACGGAGTCACCGTGACTCATCCACATGGTGGTACCGTCTTCCACGTTGGTCAGCAGATCGGTGGGATCATCGATAAACAGGTTGGCCTTGCCATACTCCCCGCGATCGGCCCGCTCCACCTGCCCCCCCAGTTGCTGCACCATCAACTGCATGCCGTAGCAGACCCCCAAGACGGGAATGCCGAGGCTCCAAATCGCGGGATCGCAGTGGGGGGCACCTTCGTCGTAGACCGAGTTGGGCCCACCGGAAAGAATAATGCCCCGGGGATTCAACTGCTGAAGTTGCTCCGTCGTTGTTCGGTAGGATAAAACCTCCGAGTAAACTTCTGTTTCCCGAATGCGTCGAGCTATTAACTCTGAGTACTGGGATCCAAAATCCAAGATCACCAGCATTTGGCGGTTTAGCTCTGACAGAGGTGATGAGCCCATCGGGGCAGTAGCTTCAGTTTGAAGAGTCACGGGTTAATCCTGGGGGTGGAGGATGGCAACAAAGCAATGGAAGGCAATGGGGTGTGTTAAAGAGGGAATGGGGGAGTGGGATGGTAACAAGTCGTCTTTGTAGACAAAACCTAGACAAAACAACGTCACTAAAATAACGCCATAGCCCTACTCAAAGTCCCAAGAACATCCTGCCGGACCTGGCCAGGGAGGCAAGCGAGCAGGGGGAAAGAAAGAGCCGGTGCTAAAAGAAATTAATCTTTACAGTCTAACAAAACTTGGTTGAGTAGGGCGCGGCCTACTTCGCTAGTGGCAACAATCTCGCGTTTACGATTGAAAAGCAGGGAGCCTACCGTTAGGTTAGTGCCGGTGTGAACCTTGACGTAGGCTGAGGCTCGTTGGTCGATGCGGTTGATCAGGTAAGCGTAGACCAAAGGGGCGAACCCCTTGGCAGAAGCATCCTCCCTTCCTTCATCTTCCTGGCGTAGCCGCTCAAACCCGGCTTCAATGGTGTCTGCCTGTAACACCGCCTGCACCACCGTCAGGGGCAGGTTGACCGCCGCACAGGCCGCTGCCAGGATTTCTTGACGGCCATCGGCCAGGTGGTGATGGGTATGGAAAATGCCCCCCGCCAACTTAATCAGTTTGCCGTGGTAGCCCAGCAGTAGCACTCCCCTTACCCCTAACTGACCGGCTTCCACCAGCATGGGACCTAACCAATTGGCGGTTTTGACGCGGCACCCTGGATCAAGACCCAGATGCACGGCTAAATCAAGCCCATTTTCCCCCAGGCAGAAGACCAGGTAGGGATATTGGCTCGCCTTTTGCCGCAGGATAGCCCGTGATTGTTCTAGCTGGCCAGGGGCACTGAGGGGTTCAGAGATAGCCGCGGTGCCCAGTAGGGAAAGCCCATCCACTACCCCAAAGGCGGCATTCGAGGTACGTTCAGCCAAGGCTCGTCCCTCGGGCAGAATTAGGGTAACCCGGAGGGACTTAGCCGACGGTAGCCAGGGCTCTAAGTTGCAGGCGATTAGTTCCCGGGCATAGCGGTAGATGGCTGGGCTATGGCCTCGATTGGTCTGCCGACCAATACCCTCCCCCCCTTGCAGTTGAATGCGTTCCCCCTGATTGGCATCGCCCCAACTGACCAGGGACCAGATGGGGGTGTGGCGGGTCAAATCTAGATTGTCGCCGGGGTCGCTCTGGGTAATGGCCAGCACTGACCCATCCGGTAAGGGGGCCAACTGGTCAATGGGAATATCGGCGGTTTGGGGCGGGTTGATTAAATTCAGGGTAATGGTTCTGGGCCGATCCGCCGGGTTCAGCAGATGCCTGAGGGCCGCTACCGCACCGGCCCCAGCAAAGACAGGCAGGGTATAGCCTGGGCGAGGTGAGGGAGCGGGCGAGGACGGAGAGGGGGAGGACAGCATAGGGAAAATAGTGGCCAGACGGGGTCAACCAGTTGTTTTAGGGGTTTTGACCTGCCTTGAGCGGCGGCCAAATGGTGTGGAGGGTTTCTAAAAAGGCATAGACCGGGGGCGGCAGCAACCCTTCCTTTAGGACGATGACACCGATGATGCGCTCCAGGGTGATCGGCAGGTCCGCCACCTGTAGTCGAGGTGGCAGGGGCTCCGCTGCTAGACGAGGCATGATCGTGGCCCCCAACCCCTGTTCCACCATGCTCAGGATGGTGGAATCTTCTCGCACGGCGTAGGCGGGTTTGAGGCGTTGCTGGTGGTGCTGAAGCAGCCGTTCCAGGTATTGGCGATGGCCATCATCCGGTGGGCTGAGAATCAAAGGGTAAGCGCTCAAGTCATCCCAACTCAGGGGGGTGGGGATAGGTTGAGCGGTCGGCGGCAGCAGCACGATGTAGCGATCGCGCAGCAGTTCCCAAGCCTCAAAGTCATCCTTGGTGGGCAGGTAGGTAAACCCCACTTCCGCCTGGCCCTGGCGCAGTTCTTCTTCGACGGTTTCAAAGTGGGCCTTTTCATCAATGGCAATGGTAATACCTGGGTACTGTTCTCGAAACTGCCGGATCACCCGAGGCAAAATATGGGTGGCAACACTGCGAAAGGCCGCAATACGCACCTCGCCATTCTGTAACCCCTTGGCTAGGTCGGCCTGGTGACAAAGGCTATGGAGGGATTTCATGATCTGGCGAGCTTCTGTAGCGATCTGTTCGCCCACCGGAGTCAGCACAGCGCCTTGGCGACCGCGGGTAAACAACGATACGCCCAATTCCTCTTCAAGGGTCGCAATGGCATGGCTCACCGCTGACTGGGATAAATCCATATCGAGGGCCGCCTCACTAAAAGACCCTGTGTCCGCAATGGCAACCAGGGCTCTCAACTGGGAGAGTTTTAATCGGTGTGGATCGGCTTTTCCCATACCGCCACTTTACCGCTCCTGCCGCACGGTAATGGTATCTAGGGATTTACCTGGGGGTAAATCGACAAATACCCGATCACCCGCCTGCAGGCCACTGAGAATTTGGATTTGATCGCCCACCTGGGGACCCAGGGTGACCGGTTGGAAGACAATATCACGCCGTTCACCAGGCACCAGCACCCCAGTCTGCCCGGCCTGGGTGACCACCGCCACCGTGGGTACCACCAGGGCATCGGTCAGTTGGTCGCCAATAAAGGCGACATTCACGTTCATATTGGAACGCAGAAGTTCCTTGCCACTCAGGAGTTCAATGCGGACTTGAAACAGGGTTACATTCTGGCGTTCGATGGCCTCTGGCGCTACCCGTTTGACCTGGCCAGCAAAGGTTTCCTCTGGAAAGGCATCGGCGACTATCTCCACTCGCTGACCCAGTTCAACTAGGCCGATGTCTGCCTCTGGCACCTCCGCCAGCACCTCCAGGTCAGCGGCCAGGGCAACGATCGCCGTGGAGGTCGCCGAAGAGGCCTCGGAGGCAGTGGTGGTGGGGGTCACAAAGGCCCCAACGGAGGCATATTTTTGAGTAATAATGCCTGCAAAGGGGGCTCGAATCAGATTTTCCTCCAGCCGTACCTGGGTACCCCGAAGCTGAGCGCGGGTCTGGGCTAGGCGCGCTTCGGCCTGGGCGATCGCCTCTGGCTGGGGTAAATTGCGCAGGTCATCCACCCGGCGCTGGGTTTCAATGACCCGAGCCTGGGCCTGGTCCAATCCCGCCTGGGCACTCCGTTGCTCTCGCTGGGCATTGTCCAGTTCGGTTTGGGAAATTCCTCCCCGCTCAAACAGGCGTTGACTACGGCTGTATTCGTTGGTAGCCAGGGCGAGGCGAGCCTGGGCATCCCGCACCTGGGCCTGGGCAGCGACTACCGCAGCTTCGGCCTGGGCAATTTCCTCCGGACGACTGCCCCGCCGCAGATCCTCCAGGGCGGCGGTCGCTTCGGCGACGGCGGCCTGATTTTGCTCCACCTGGGCCTCAATAGCGTCGCTCTTCATGCGGGCAATCCATTGCCCCGCCTCCACCCGATCGCCCTGTTCCACATACAGCTCAGCTACGATCCCCGCATTTTCCGGGCTGAGATTGACCGTCTGTACCGGTCGCACCGTTCCACTGGCGGTAATCCGCACGGTTAGGGGTTGCACCGTAGCTGCCGTGGTAAACGCCTCTAAGTCGTAGGACTCCAACCGACTACGCCATAGCCCATAACCGACGGCTCCCGTGGCCACCAGCGCCGCCAAAACTCCGCCCACTAACCAGGCCCAAGGAGGTCGAATTTTGCCGAAACCAGGAACTTCCATCGGTGCGGAGCGGGGGGCAAGACCCTTTGATTGTAAACGGCAGGAGCAGGGAGGTGGTGAGTCTGGGCAGGCAACGGCTCCCCCCAGACTGGGGAGGGTGGGGTGGTTCATCCTTCATCCTGCTGCTTGGCCTGGGCAAAGCCCTAAATCCTTTTTTGCCTGTGCCCCTCAACTTGCGTAGGATCTCCACCAACTGGTATTAGTCCTCTTGGGCAGATTTGGCTGGTCAACCGAGACCGCTCCGTCCCTAATAGGCCAAAGTCCAAGGTTAGACCGTTGTATGGCAGAGGTAGCTATGACAGACGCTCCCCTTGGGGTGGGGGTTATCGGCACTGGCTTCGGCCAGAAAGTCCATATTCCAGGGCTCCAAGCCCACCATCGCACCCAGGTGGTGGCGGTGTATCATCGCGACTTAGAGCGAGCCCAGCAAATCGCAGCCGCCCACCATATACCCCACCCCTGTGACCGCGTGGAGGCTCTGGTGGCTTTGCCCGCAGTGCAGGCGGTCACCATTGCCACCCCACCGTTTTTGCACCTGTCCATGGCTCAAACCGTGTTGCCGGCCCACAAGCATCTGCTCCTGGAGAAGCCTACCGCCCTCTCCGCGGCGGAGGCCACGGCCATCGCGGATTTGGCCCGGCAGCACAACCGCATTGTCACCCTGGATTTTGAATTTCGCTTTGTACCGGCCTGGCAACGGTTGGCCGAGTTACTCGGCGAGGGCTACGTGGGCGGCCTACGCTTCGTCAAGGTGGACTGGACCGTACCCGGTCGGGCCGACCCCAGTCGCCCCTGGAATTGGTATGCCCGGCGCGATCAGGGGGGGGGTGCCCTGGGGGCCTTTGCTTCCCACAGCTTTGATTACCTCACCTGGTTATTTGGGCCGGTGAAACGGCTCTGTGCTCGCTTGAACACGGCCATTCCTGAACGTCCCGATCCAATCACGGGCACGCTCAAGCCCGTGGATGCGGATGATACCTGTAGCCTCATGCTCGAGCTGGCCAACGGCGCCCTCTGTCAGGTGGCGATCAGCTCCGTGACCTACGCTGGCCGAGGCCATTGGCTAGAGGTCTACGGCGATCGCGGTACCCTAGTGTTGGGCAGCGATAACCTGCAGGACTACGTCCACGGTTTTCGGCTCTGGGGTAGTCAAACCGGCGCACCCCTGGAAGAATTCCCCATTCCCGATCGGCTCCAATTTCCCACCACCTATGCCGATGGCCGCATCGCCCCCTTTGTCAGGGTGGTGAACCATTGGGTGGAGGATATAGACCGGGGTCAGGCCACGGCCCCCTCCATTGCCGAGGGGGTTCGATCGCAACAGCTGATGGATTGGGCCCATCAGTCCCACCAGTGCAAGGCTTGGGTGGACTGTAGCTGAGAATGATTACCTAGGCGTTCTGCCCATGGAGTGCTAATACATATAACGGATGACCCGCCGGGGTAATGTCCAGGTACTGTTGCACTCTCTTGGATGAACTTTAATCACCTCACCCTTTTCGTCAACGATGTCGCCCTCTGGCGCGATCGCTTAGGGCGTACCTGGGGCGGTCAGCCGGCTGACCTGTGTCTTCCCCACGGGGGATCTGGAAGTTTACTTGTTCTAGGCCAGGTGCCACTGGTGCTCACCGCTCCCCATCAAGCCGGGGACGGGGCAGCGCTCTATCTGCAACGGCACCCGCCAGGCGTAGGCGATGTGGCCTTTCGGGTCAATCATTTGGAGCAAACCCTAAAACGGGTCTTGGGGGCTGGCGGTACCCTGCTAGAGCCCGTGCAGATGGACCCCTACGGACGGGGAAGGTGGTGCCAAATTCAGGGCTGGGGCCACCTCCGCCATACTTTAGTGGAGTCCCAGGAGGCCGAGGTCTGGGTGCCGGGTCAACCGATCCGGAAGGGCTCTGGCTCCATCAGGCCAACGCCAAGTTGCTTGATCACGGGCATTGATCATGCGGTGATTAACCTACCAGCGGGTCAAATGCAACCGGCGATTGCCTGGTATGTGGAGCAACTTGGGTTTCAGCCCCAGCAGCAGTTCACCATTGATACGCCTTGGTCGGGATTGCGGAGCCAGGTTTTAGCCCATCCCGACGGCGGAGCCCAATTGCCCATTAATGAACCCACCACCCCCAACTCCCAGGTACAGGAGTTTTTAGAGTGGCATCGTGGGGCTGGCATTCAGCATGTGGCCCTACACACCAGCGATATTCTTCAAACCGTGAGCCAACTCCAGGAAGCCGGGGTTACCTTTCTGGATGTCCCCGATGACTACTACACCACCCTGCCCCAGCGTCCCGGCTAGGCCGCCGATGCCGCCTTGGCCAGGGCGATCGCCCGGCTGAAAATCCTGGTTGATTGGGAGCTCAGCCAGCCTCAGGCCAGACTTCTCCAGACCTTTACCCAGCCCATTTTTGGCATTCCCACCCTATTCTTTGAACTGATTCAGCGTCAAAGGATTCAGCGGGACGGCGTTAACCATCGGGCCCAGGGGTTTGGGGAGCGTAACTTTCAAGCCCTGTTTGAGGCCATGGAGCAGGAGCAGCGCAAGCGGGGGAGTCTGGTCTAATTCGGAGGGGATGACATCTTCCCCCCGGGCTCAGTCCCCCAGTCACCTTCCCTGGCAGGGGGCGCAGCCAATCCCAGTTCTGCCGCCTGGGTAGCCCTCAACGGCAGGCTCTGAGCAGCAAATAACCCCCGATCGCCAAGCCCAAAAAGGTGGGTAACCAGGCCGCCATAAAGGGCGAGAGAAGACCCACTTCGCCCAGGGCATTAGTGATAAACGACAACAGGTAGTAGCCGAAAATAATCACGATACTAATACCAAAACTGGTGGCGCGGCTGGTGCGCTGGGGCAGCACCCCAATCGATGAACCGACTAGCCCAAACACGACGCAAACGAAGGGAAGGGCATACTTTTGATGAATCCGAATTTGCCAGCGGCGAATCAGTTTTTCATCGCCACCCTGGCGCACCAGGTCGAGCTGTCGGGTAGCCTCGGCAATATTCATTTCGGTATCGTTTTTGGTGCGGCTAGCCAGATCAAAGGGGGTACGAGGCAGCTGTAGTTCCTGGGTTTCAAAGGTCACAATGTTGCGAAAGGAGCCATCTGGAGCCACCACATAGATGGTGCCGTTATTAAAGGTCCAAATGTTTTTTTTCACATCCCAGTTGGCCGACTCGGCACTCACCACCTGGTTCAACCCCTGCTGGGAGAAATCCAGAATCGTGAGGCCGTGCATGGTGGTGCCATCAAACCGACGGGCATAGAACTGTCTCTTCAGTTCTTGGGCATTGGGATCATCGGCGGCGGGCTGAAATTCCTGGTAAAAAATATTGCGTTCCTGAAAGGGCGGCCGCTCGGAATTTAAGGCTCGTTCTAAGGTGATGGCGGCTCGGTAATTTGCGGCCGGGGTAATCAGCTCGTTAAACACAAAGGTCAGCCCGGTAATCAACAGGCTGAGCACCACCGCCGGAGCAATTAGGCGTCGAATGCTCACCCCGACCCCCTGTAGCGCCGTCAGCTCACTGTCACTGGAGAGGCGGCTGTAGGTCATCATCGTAGACAGCAGCGTTGACATGGGAAACGCTAGCACTATAAATTCTGGCAGCTTGAGCAGAAAAATCTGAGCGGCCAGGGTTAGCGAGAGGCCCGACTCGGTAATCCGCCGAATCAGCTCAAACAGCGCCCCAATGGAAATACCAATGGAAGAAAACGCCCCCACTCCAAACAAAAAGGGCAGGGTTAACTCCCGGGCAATGTAGCGATCCATGATGGTCAAGTTAGGCCACCAGGCCGGTTGCCGCCGGCGAAACAAAAGGGAGGGGGAGGGGGTGGTCGCCATAGGTCAAGGCCAAACTTTTAATCCGTTTAATGGGGCTGGGCCATAGGGGGGCCGAGTCGTTTAGATAGTGAAGTCTTTACCCAGGTAATGCTCTCGCACCAGGGGATTCTGGGATAGATCCTCCGCGTTGCCCGAGGCCAGAATTTGTCCATCGCTCATGATGTAGGCCCGATCTATGATTTTAAGGGTCTCACGGACATTGTGGTCGGTGATGAGAATGCCCATGTCGCGATCGCGCAACTTGGCCACAATCTCCTGAATTTCTGCCACGGCAATGGGGTCAACGCCAGCAAAGGGCTCATCCAAAAATAAAAACCTGGGCCCTTCGGGACCGGAGGCAAGGGACCGGGCCAATTCGGTGCGGCGACGCTCTCCCCCCGACACCTGAACGCCCAGGGTATGAGCCACCTTCTCCAGGCGAAATTCTTTCAGCAGGTCGCGCAGCCGATCGAGGTGTTCATCGGCAGGAACCCGGGTTTGCTGCATCACCAGCAAAATGTTATCGGCCACAGAAAGATGACGAAAAATACTCGGTTCCTGGGCTAGGTAACCAATTCCCAGGCGAGCCCGCTGGTGCATCGGTAGGTCGGTAATGTCAATTTGATCGAGGCAAACCTTACCACCATCTGGTCGCTCTAACCCGGTTGCTATGTAGAATGTGGTGGTTTTGCCAGCCCCGTTGGGCCCTAGTAGACCCACAATTTCTCCCTGGGCCACCGATAGGCTGACACGATTGACCACCTGGCGTTTACCGTAGGTCTTTTGGACGTTGTCAAGGACGATTTTCAAGGGTGTGCCTGAGCAAATAGAAGGGCAAAGCTGGAGAAATTCTATCAAAGCCCGTGGGCCATCCAGCCTGAACCAGCCCCCACCGGGAGAAATTGCCCCACCCCTGGGCCAGTCGAGTCTAGTTGATCGGCTCGACCTCTAAAACCACTGGGGGCCTAGGGGTGGGCGGCTGCCCCTGACCAGGACCAGTTCCCCCAGGCAGGGTCGGGGAGGGCTGATTGGGAAGGAGGTAGATGGTTTCGACCTGTTCACTGGGGTTCGGCAGGGCAACAAAGCGACCTTCGTCGATTAGATAGGTCACAACTTCAGCCTGGAGCGTACTGCCCTGCTGATCGATCAGCACATTGCCGCTCAATACAATCCGCCGCTCCTTACTGTAGTAGTCGGCCTGGGCCGAGGTGGCCCGGATTTGTTGGGCCGGGTAGTCTATCTGCACATTACCCCGAGCCGTAATCACCCCCGTGTTGGTATTAGCCTCCTGCACATCCGATCTCAGGGTAATGGTATTGGGAGCCTGGGCCTGGGCTGCGGTCACTACCGGTGGCAGGCTACGGTTGCTGCCCCCTAGGATTACCAGGCCAGTCAACCCCAGGATCCAACCCACCACACTCAAAGGGCGTTTCATAGCATCAATAACAATTTACAAAGCAACGTTAGGCTATCCAGGATCCCTGGCCTGGACTAGATGATCATAGCCAAGCATTCTTCAACGGGTCTGGTTTTGTCAATCTCACCGGCCCACTTGCCGCCGCCGATGTCCCCCTGGGGTCGGTAGGGGGCAAACCTTACTGAACGGTGAGGGAAAATTCTCCCTGACCCGTCCGATCAAAGGCATTGACGACGATGGTATACATGCCATCGTAGGGCAAGGTCACGATCAATTCTGAGTCGGTGGTGTTGCGATCGGCATCGTCATTTTCGGCAATCAGGGCCTGGTTGCGGTCGATGAGTAGCAGGTAGGTGTCAAAGTCAGGGCTGCTTAACCGCAAGACTCCCTGTTGGCCGGCCCGCCCCTGAAAGGAAAATTCCTGGAAGTAGGAACCGTCGCTGAGGGTGCGATCGCCGGGGCCTAGCCGGCCCTGCTGTTGTAAGAGATAGGATAAGCCGGTCGCCCTTTGGTCGCTTAACCGCAGTTGGTAGCGGCCGGTTTCTCCTTCGGCAAAGGCGTTGGCAAAAATCAGGTATGAGCCCGTATAGGGCAGTTGCACCGTCAGGCGAGCATTGTAGTTGCCGCCGCTGTCATCGTCTTGCACAAAAATATCTTCCCGTTCCGGGGCCAGCAAAATCAAAAAAGAATCCACATCACTACTGGTCATTTCAACGGTGATCACCTGCCCGGCTTGCCCTTCAAAGATGTAGGGGTTGTAGTAACTGCCATCGGGCAAGATATTGCTCTTGTCATCCAACTGCCCCTGCACCGTAGGACCATTGATGGTGATCGGGGTGGGCTCGCGATCGCTGCGCCCCACCCCTGCCGCTGTGGTACTAGCGGTACCGGCCCGTACCGCGGCCAAAAAGGTTTGCACCGCATCGGTGGGGATGGCAAAACCAATGCCCACGTTGCCCCCTTCGCGCCCGGTCGTATAAATCGCCGTATTCACGCCAATCAGTTGACCGTCCCGATTGAGCAGTGGCCCGCCCGAGTTGCCTGGGTTAATGGCCGCATCGGTTTGAATCAGGTTCCGTTCCGTATCGATGCGGCTCACGATCCCTACCGTCAAGGTGCCTTGTAGCCCAAAGGGGCTACCAATGGCCAGGGCACTCTGCCCCACACGGACGGAATTGGGTGGGGCAATGGTGACGGTGGGTAGGTTGGTGGGGTTGCCCCGCAGGCGCACCGCCGCCAGGTCTAAGCGGTTGTCTGCGTAGCCCACTACATCGCCCTGAAAGGTCCGACCATCGGCCAGGCGCACGGTCACCACCCGCTCATTGCCGACCACATGGGCATTGGTCAGAATCAAGCCACTGGCATCGACAATGCTCCCGCTGCCATCACTGGTATTGGTTTGAATCGCCACTACCGCTGGGCTAACCAGCTCATAAACCCGAATGGTGGTGGCTTCATCCAGGGGGCCCTGGGCTAGGGCGGGGGCTAGAGCCAGGGGATTCAGGCTCTCTGGTAACCCTAGGGTAGGAACTCCCCCCAGCAGAGCCCCCAAGACCAGGGAACTTGAGGCGAATTGTTTGAGTCCAGTAGGTGCCATAGCGGTTCAAATTTCCTCGAAAAGGAAGGAGCGGAGCGAGGCTTTTCCCCAAGCCCTTAGCCCGGTATCCATAGCTTCAGAGTAATCTCCCGAACGGAGCCCGGTATCCCCTATAGTCCACTTTAGCGATAGTCACCCCGCGATCAGCCGACCCTGGGCCATCCCGCCTTTGCCCGCACAGCTGAATAGATGGCCGCCCAAGCCCTGAAACTATTCCAGTTTCTCACCACTGAGAATGAAGATCGGATCAACCGCCGTAAAGATTTGATGATTTCCTTTAACTTCCAGGCGATTGACAGCGGGCTGAGCAGCTTCAATGTTGCGCACCTGCAACTCCGCAAAGGTCTCAGACACCACGTATAGGTTTTCCAAATTACCGGCGGTCACCACCAACCGCCCGCCCCCCGGCAGGTAAGCCCAGGCGGCCTGCAAAATCGTTTTCAGGGATCGTCCCCCTTCGACAAAGATGCAGTGGGGGGCGGCGGGCAGGTCTTTAAAGCAGTCGGGGGCGCTGCCCTGCACTACCTGGACGTTACCCACCTCAAAGCGATCGCAGTTGCGTCGAATCAACTCTGCCACATCCCCATCTCGTTCCACCGCCACGACCCGACCCTGGGGACACATTAAGGCCACCTCAATGGCCAGGGTGCCGGTACCGGCCCCAATATCCCACAGCACATCCGTGGCCCTCAGCCGGAGAAATCCCAACAGCAGCAAGCGCACCTCCCGGCTGCTGAGGGGAATGCCGGGCAACTGCTCGAACAACGCATCGGGAATGCCGGGAGTTGCGTAGGGCCAAAGGCTAGACATAGCTAGACATAGGTAGATATGAAGTACTCGGAACAGGGGGTCAGGGGTAGGTATCCTGGGAGTCTAACGGCTTAAATCCAGGGCCCGTGAGCAGATGGCCGGTGGGGTCAATAAATCCCCATTGATGGTCCACCTGAACTCGAGCTCGCCCTTCTACAAAGGGCCCAGCGTTACTAAAGCTGGCCGCCACCACCCAATCTCCCTGCCGGTTGATGTACCCATAGCGACCCTTCACCTGCACGGCCGCTAGGCCCTCGGAAAAGTCAGCCCCGTAGTCAAACTGGGGGGCAATGGCCAGGGCCCCGGCGGTATCCAGGTAACCCCACTTGTCCCCCACCAGTACCGCCGCTCTACCCTCAGCAAAGTCGGAAGCAAAGGCTAGGTTAGCCCCAATCACCATCTGGCCCGAGGGATCAATAAAGCCGAACTGGCTACCCTGACGGACTCGGGCCAACCCTCCGGAAAAGCTAAAGGCTCCATCGTAGCGAGGGGCAATGACCATCTGCCCAGTAGGATCCAGGTAACCGTACTGCTGGTCCTGCTTAGCCACGGCTCGGGCTTCTGAGAAGCTCCAGGCATCCCGGAACGAGGGAGGAATCACCGACCGTCCCTGGGCATCAATGTAGCCGTAGCGATCGCCCAGCTTAACCACAGCAAGACCTTCTACAAAGGATTCGGCCAGATCAAACTGAGGTTCAATCACCCACTCACCCAACAGGTTAATGAAGCCATACTTAGTCCCTCCCTGGACCGCCGCCAGTCCCTCAGAAAACGGCTTGGCCTGCCGGAATTGCACCTCGATCGCCCAATGGCCCTGCCGATCCAGATAGCCATAGTAGTCGCCGGCCCGAGCCACGGCCAGGGAATCGGCGTAACCCAGGGCCACGCTTACATTGGCATCGGCCACGGTGATACGCAGTGCGCCGTCGCGGTCAATGTAGCCAATGCGAGATTTGGTCTGCACCCTGGCCACCCCTTCAGAAAAATCAGAAACACTATCAAACAGCAGAGGACTAGGCATCGGGCTGGCTTGGGCTATGGAATCAGAGTTAATGAACTTTACCATTGCCCTGACCCCCTGGGCTGAAACAGAGGAGTCTGCTACCATGACGCATCCAGCCATGGTGCTAAGCACAAAACCCAGCAAAACTCCATGAAGAGTTTGTGATGGAATGTGTAAATTTTCCATAGGTCAGTGGGTACTATCAGGACGACGGTTTGGATCCAAGGGCGGTGGCCTAGCACCAACCTGCACGCCGCAACCCAAAGTCAAAGGTTTATCTAAAGGGTAGGTACAAGCCTTGATGTCTCTCTATGATGCCTTGATTATCGTTGGCCATGTCGAGGATCAATTGTTGGCGGATGATCTAGTGCGCGGGCTCGCCGACCTGGGATATCGGGCCGGGTCAGTGATAGATCCGCACCCTGCAGGAGCATCGACCTCCCTTCAGGAGGATCTAATCGCCACCGACAACATTTTAGTCCTGGCTACCACCCGGGACCTGTCCGCCAGGGCCAGTCAGGCCATTCGCCAGGCGGCGGCTTACCACAAACGGCTGTTTTTAATCCATCCGATCGAGAGCCCTGGGGAGCCTACCCGAGCTGTCCACCCCCCCCAGGGGCCCAGCTCGGCCAGGCCACCCGCCCTAGACCTGATCCAGCAGGCCCAGGCAATGGGGGCTGAGCCCTGGTGTGTGTCCATTCACCTACGGGTTGGCCCCAGGGGGACAGACCTAGACCTGAGGGAGTTGGTGGCCGCTTTCCAACACCAGCAGTCCCAGGTGCATCTCCATACCCAGCTGCTGGTTCAGGCCCTAAGCTGGCAGAGCCATCAGCGATCGTCGGCAGATTTATTGACCGGGGCCAACCTGGACCAGGCCCTCCAGTGGTTAGTCGCTGGGTCAGAAACCTCCCCCCCCCGATGTTCGCCCACGCCTCTGCAGTGCGAATGGATTGCAGCCAGCGCTCGTCAGGCCGACTACCCGCGGGTGCAGGTGATGCTGGCCTACGCCGATGAAGATAAAACCTTACCCCTAGGGTCAGAGGGCACCTCGATCATCGATGGGATTCGTCAACTGCTGCTCAGGTCAGGGGTTACCCTCTGGGATCGACAATTCGACTACCAGCCAGGAGACGACTTAGAAGCCGCTATCTCCCGAGCCACGGAAGCCTGCGATAACTACGTCATTGTGTTGTCTCCCCAGGCGATGCAGAACGCCAGCTGCTTGCAGGGGTTGCTCTTCGCCCTCAGCATGAACAAACGTATTGTGCCCGTGCTGCTGAACACCGTCGAAACCCAGAGCTTGCCGGATCCACTCCAGACCCTGGCCTGGGTTGACCTGCGTGGAGCCAAACCCCCTCTGGGGGAGAGTGCCGCCGGTCGCCAACTGGTACAGACCCTGCGCCACGAGGCGGATTACCATCGCACCCACACCCAACTTCTGTTAGCCGCCCTAAATTGGGAAAGGCAGCAGCGCCATCCCGACAGTTTATTACCTAAAGCGGATTTGGCCTTTTACCAGCGCTGGCTGACCACCGCTCGCCAGCACCCCCACTATCCACCCATTTATCTGCAAGAACTCTTTATCAGTCAGCATCGGCACCAGGCCAGCCCTACCCGCCGAGATTGGCCCAAATCTCCCTGGCAGGGCATGACCCAGGTTACCGCCTCCCTGCACCAATGGTTAAGCCGGTAAAAGTTCGGCCAGGCCAGCCCCAGGGCCCGGAGGCAGAATCATCAGGGCAGACCGATGGCCCTGAACTTCGGTATTCTCTAAACACGGGTTTGAACTGGGTGGGCTTATGGACCAAACAGAACAGGGCAATCAGCGGTTGGGGGGACGCTACCGCATCTTGCGATGCCTGAGCCGGGGGGGCTTTGGTGATACTTACCTGGCGGAAGATAGCAACCGTTTTCAAGAACTTTGTGTGATCCGCGAGTTCAACCCCCAGGTGGAGGGGAAGCTGGCCCTGGATAAGGCCCAAACCCTGTTTGAGCGCGAAGCCACCATCCTCTACCAACTGGATCATCCTCAAATTCCACGATTTCGAGAGTTGCTGCGAGACGGGAACCGGTTATTGTTAGTCCAAGACTACGTGGAAGGCCCCACCTATCGGGAGGTGCTCGACCGCCGCCGGGCCGTGGGCCACCATTTTTCCGAGGCGGAGGTGACCCAGCTTTTGATTCAGCTCCTGCCGGTGCTGCAGTACCTCCACAGCATCGGTATTGTGCATCGGGATATTTCCCCGGATAACCTGATCCAGCGCAATGCCGATGGTCGCCCCGTGTTAATTGACTTTGGCGGCGTCAAACAACTGGTGGTGAATGTGCGTTACCAGTTGGGGGTCTCTCAACCCTACCAGTTAGCCACGGGGGAAATGACCTCCCTAGCCCGCCCTGGTTATACTCCCCCCGGTCAACCCGAGTCGGGGTGGGTCAGTCCCACCGATGATCTCTACGCCCTGGGCGTTACCGCCGTGGTGTTACTCACCGGCGAGGAACCCGATCAACTCTACGACGCCAATCAGCAACGTTGGACCTGGTCCGAGAAGGTGGTGGTTTCGCCCCGCTTGCAGGAGGTTTTAGATCGCCTCTTAGCCCCCGATCCAGCCCAGCGGTTTACCTCAGCCAGTCAGGTGATGGCTGCCTTAAGTCTGGCCTCAGCCTATACGGATACCGCCCGTTGGTCATCCCCTATGCCGGTGCGGATGCAACCCCTAACGCCGCCCCCATCCCGCCAACCCGCCCCCCCGGCCCGCACCCTGG